>CALKKU010000022.1 GCA_937995285.1 uncultured Bacteroidales bacterium
GTCGGCAGCGTCAGATGTGTATAAGAGACAGATAATAATGGGATGTCAACAAGTACAATAACTTTCAGCCTCAAAATTTGCATTTTCGGGTTATTGAACTTCTTTGCAGTGTTTTCCACACTTTATTAACCTATATTTTATTTGAAATTCAACAAGATACAAACTTTGTTGACACCATGTTTATAATGTGCAAAGTTAATAAATTCTTTGCAATGAAACGGTAAAAACGTGTATAAAATGGGGGTGATAACTCCGTGTGGAGTGTAAAAAAGCCTCGGCGAGCGTCGGGCGGGCTTTTGAGGGTGACAAGGTTATTAACCGTGTCAGGCAGGTTTATCAACGTTTTATTAACATAGTTATCAACATACATTTTTTAGTGTTTAATGCCTTGTACGGGTAAAAAATTGTCGCTAACTTTGGCTTCACGGAATTAAAATCTTTGCAGTCATGAAACTCACTCTTCCGGCACGCAGTAATGGCGCTCCGCTCACCATAGATTCGCGATGCTTCATAGTGATTGGAGCCAACGGTTCGGGCAAGACACGCTTCGGCCGTGCGCTGACCAAGTCGCTCGGTCGCCGGGCTTTCACCCTTGCCGCTGTCGACGGTCTTTATAACACCCGCGGCGAGGACACCGCTCAGGGGTCTATCGACAGTCAGTATCACGATGCAGTAGGACGCTCGGCTCTCATCCGCAACGACATTGAAAATCGATTGGAGCGCATCATTGCCATTCTCATCAACGAAGCGGTCACCGATTTGGTGAGCGCTCAGTTGGCTTCGGAAGATGATAGGAAGCAAGATCGCTCGCGCTTGCGCAAGCTCATTGATGCCTGGCAGCAGATATTTCCGGACAACAAAATTTTGATCAACTGCGGGCGGATGCTTTTCAATCGTCCGAGCGAATCGGATCAATATTCGGCCGGGCATCTGTCGTCGGGCGAACGGGCGGTGATGTACTACCTCGGCGGTGCATTGCTTGCTCCGAAGTCGGCGGTGGTATTGGTTTATGCTCCGGAGATGTTTATGCATCCGTCTATCATCCGTCCGTTGTGGGACACCATAGAGCGTATGCGTCCCGACTGTACTTTCATCTACATTACCCACGACCTCGGCTTTGCTTCGGCGCGTGGCAATGAGGCCGCAACAATTTGGGTGAAGAGTTGCGACCCCGAGCACAACACATGGGACTATGATATGTTGCCGGTAGCCGACGGGATGCCTGACGAAGTGTATCTTGCCATACTCGGCGAACGCAAACCGGTATTGTTTATCGAAGGCGACAGTCGACACAGTTACGATGCGAAGTTCTATCCACTTATATTTACCGAATACACCGTGAAGCCGCTCGGCAGTTGCGATCGTGTCATAGAAGCAACTCGCTCGTTCAATGCTCTGCAAGGATTTCATAATCTCGATGCATGGGGAATTGTAGACCGTGACCGTCGCGATAGGCAAGAGGTGGCATACCTGCGTACCCGTCGCATACTTGTGCCTGAAGTGGCCGAGATAGAAAATATTTTTATGGTAGAGGACGTGGTGAAAGCGGTGGCCGCACGCAACAGCCGCAATCCCGAAAAAGCCTTTGCCGCCGTACGCCGCAACTTGTTGTCACTGTTCAAGGCCAACATTGAGAAGCAGGCTCTCGAACACACACGTCATCGTCTCAAACGCGATGTGGCTCACCGTGTCGACGGACATTTCGACAACATCGCTCAGGTAAAGCAGCACTTCTCTGAACTTATGAATGAAATAAATCCCGAGAGTCTTTACGAAAGCCTGGTGAAGCAATTTAAGGGCTATGCCGAGGGTGGCGATTATGCTTCAGTATTGAGGGTGTTCAATTACAAGTCGATGCTTATCGAAACACATGTGGCATCGCTGTGCGGATTTCACTCCGACGACAAGAAGCGCTACACGGCCACAATTCTGAATATGCTGCGCGACAACGAACCGGGTGCAGCGGCCATACGTGCCGCCGTGCGTCGAGTATTCAATCTGTGACGGCTACTTTGTGAGGCGAAAAGTCATTCGGTGATACTCCGACGGGCCGTTGGCTGCAATGGCCGCGCGGTGGTCGGCTGTCGGATAGCCTTTGTTCACGGCCCAACGATAGATGCCGTCGGTAGCGGCATCGAGCCGGGTCATTATTGCATCACGGGTGGTCTTGGCCAAAATAGATGCTGCGGCTATGTTGGCATAAGTGGCGTCGCCCTTTACTACAGTTGTGTGCGGAATATCTTCAAACGGCTTGAAGCGGTTGCCGTCGACAATGATTGTACCCGGTCGAACAGACAACCCTCGCAAAGCCCTGTGCATGGCTTCGATCGAGGCATTGAGAATGTTTATATCATCTATTTCGGCCGGCGAGCATTCGGCCACGGCCCACGCCACGGCATCGCGAATGATGATTTCGCGCATCTCGTTGCGGCGCTTTTCCGTAAGTTTTTTAGAATCGATGAGCCACGGATGCGAATATCCGTCGGGCAGAATTACGGCAGCGGCCACCACCGGGCCGGCAAGACAGCCGCGACCGGCTTCATCGCAGCCGGCTTCGTGCACTCCCGGTGTCATACACGTCGGGAGCGGTTGGTGTGTTATCTTAGGCAAAGTTTCTACTGATTATAACGTTTTCTACAAGGAACATTTTAAGGACCGATGCTCGCGGCACTTCTATATCGTCGTAGGCCGGGTTGTCGCTGCGGAGCAGAAGCATATCGGGATTGGAGGGGTGGCGGCGGACATACTTCACGAGGCGGTAATCTTCGAGTTCGACCACGTAGATTGAACCCCAAAGGATAATTGAAGGGTCGTGAATCTCGCGGATGCTGATAAGGCAGCCGTCGGGCAGCGACGGCGTCATCGAATCGCCCGACACACGCACCACCGGCAGCGATGGATTGATCGACGGCATGGCAAGATAGCCCACAACACGGTCGTCGGCAAACATACGGCTGAGCGGCATACAGCCGGCTGTTACGTCGATGTCGTAGATTGGTGCACCCTTGGCAACGGGTGTTTCAGTCTGACGCGGGAACGGAACACCGTCGCCGCTCTCGAACCACGTCTTCGACACACCGAGGTTAACGACAGCCTTGTTGATCAGTACCGAGGTGAGCGGCGACTTGCCGCTGAGGACGCGCGACAAGGCGCCGGGATCGATGTCGAGTTGGCGGGCGAATGCAGCCTGAGAGCGGTGCGAGAGGTCGAGAAGGTAGCGCAATCGGTCGAGCGGCGTGGCCGATTGTGCCGGTATAGGCACTTGAGTGTTGTCGGAAAAATGATCCATAGAGCGGGTGTTTTCTATATTTATTGCAAAGATACAATATTTATTGTCGAAATGCAAGAAATATTAGTAATTCTTTTTGATTGAGCCTATTGCGTTGTGTTTGCGAAATAATTTGTATCTTTGTGGTTGCAAATTTTTTCAGACAGCGAAATGATTGAACAACAGCGATGGACAGAGATTGAGCACCTCCCCGAATGGGACGAGGAGTTTTATGACGTCTACACAGCCAAGAAATTCGGCAAGTGGGTGATGCTCAAGACTCTAAAGCCTCAGTACAAAGACGACCCCGCGATGCAGGCCATGATTGAGAAGGAATTTGATGTCCGCTACAATTTGGCTCACCCCAACATCGTAATGATCAACGACTTCGAAGACGTTCCGACACTCGGACGGTGCATTATCACCGATGACGTCTACGGCGATTCGTTGCGCAAACTTATTCGCGAAAAACGCATCACTGCCGACCATATCGACAAGTTGCGCCACCAGCTGGTCGAAGCGCTCGACTATATACAGCGCAACCATCTTGAGCATCATCCGTTGCGTCCCGAAAACATCATTTTCACTGAAAATATAGGCAACCTGAAGTTGATAGATGTAGGCTTCGAGCAGCGCCGCGCACTCACTCGCGGCGACACGTCGGAAGACATCTATAACTATGGCCTTGTGCTGAAAGAAGCACTCGATGCGGCCGAAGAAGACTATCCGGCACTGCGCCGTGTGGCCGAACGCTGTCTCGACCCCGATGAATCGCGCCGCTATCGCGATATCGAATCGCTGCGTCTGGCCATCGCCGGACGTCGCTCCAATCGACTGTATATGGCAATCATCCTGTTCCTGTCGGCTATGGTGCTGATATTGATGTGGCTGTCGCTGTGGGGTCCGACACCCATTCATGATGTCGCAAATTAAAACAACTATCCTCTCTTTAAAAACGAATATGTCTGTAACAGTACTCCCTATAGAACCCACCAAGAGCAACCTTCGTCGCTATGTGAAGTGGGGCATTGAATTATATAAAGGTAACGACTACTTCGTGCCGCCGTTGGTGATGGACGAAATGGCTACACTGTCGCCCAAGTCCAATCCGGCGTTTGAACATTGCGAAGCGCAGTCCTTCTTGGCTTACCGCGACGGAAAGATCGTAGGCCGCATCACGGCAATCATCAACAATGCCGCTAACGAGAAGTTCAAGAGCAAAGCCATGCGTTTTGGTTGGGTCGACTTCATCGACGATGCCGAGGTGGTGGACGCCCTCTTTGCCGCAGCTGAAGAATGGGGTCGCCAACGAGGTTGTACTTCGATCATAGGCCCGATGGGTTTCAGCGACATGGACCACGAGGGTATGCTTATCGAAGGCTTCGAGGAAATGGGAACCATGGCTACGATCTACAACTACCCGTACTATATGACGCACATGGAGCGTATGGGTTTTGTGAAAGATGCCGACTGGATAGAGTTCCGCATGACAGTGCCCGACAAGGTACCCGACAAGTATCAGCGTATCGCCGACATCGTGGCTCGCAAGTACAACCTTCAGGTGAAGAAATATACTTCGCGCAAGAAGCTCAAGGACGACTACGGCTATGCACTGTTCCAACTCATCAACGAGGCCTACTCTGACCTCTACGGCTACACACCGCTCTCCGACGGCCAAATAGATTATTACATAGGTGAATATCTCGGCATCCTTCGCCTCGAAGACGTCAGTGTCATCACCGATGCCGACGGCGGATTGGTGGCCGTGGGTATATCAATGCCATCGCTCAGTGCAGCGCTGCGTCGCTCGCAAGGCAAGTTGTTCCCCACCGGGTGGTATCACCTGCTTCGCGCTATCAAGGGCCACTCAGATGTAGTCGACCTGCTACTCGTAGCTGTAAAGGCCGAATATCAGAACAAGGGTGTCAATGCTCTCATCTTCTGCGACCTGCTCCCGGGCTATATTCGCCACGGCTACAAATTTGCCGAATCGAACCTCGAACTCGAAGACAACGAGAGCGTGCAGCGCCAGTGGGACTACTTCGAAAATCGTCAGCACCGCCGTCGCCGCGCATGGCGTCGTGACATCAAATAAAGAAAAAACATGACTTTCTCCGATTTCAAAACAGACTTTATAGCGCGTGTCAAAGCCAACAAGCCCACCCGCTGGGTGCGCTTCGGCATCGTGTCGGTTATATTCTTCCTGTGGGTGCTGTGGCTCGGCAACGCTTGGGTGGCTCCGTGGTGGCTGCTCTTGTTCGACATATACATCACAGGCTACATTCCGTTCACCTGGTGGAAGCGTGCAAAAAATAAGACGGTACGCGCGGTGATGAGTTGGGTCGATGCCATTGTCTATGCTCTGATACTCGTCTACTTCATATTTGCCTACGTAGGTCAGAACTACCAGATACCTTCGGCTTCGCTCGAAAAGACATTGCTCACGGGCGACTACCTGTGGGTAAATAAGATGCTCTACGGCCCTCGTGTGCCGATGACGCCGATACACTTTCCGTTGGTGCATAACAAGTTGCCTATCTTCGGCTGCGACAGCTATCTCGACTTCCCCGCTCAGTCCTATCACCGACTCAAGGGTATTCGCAACGTTGAAGCCGGTGATATTGTAGTGTTCAACTTCCCTGCCGGCGACACTATCGCCACGAAGTATGAGGATTCTCCCGAATATTACGACTTGCTCGTGCATCGCTACGGTCGTCAACACATCGTTGATCATCCCGAAATCTTCGGCAAGATAAAATATCGCCCCGTTGACCGCCGCGCCAACTTCGTGAAGCGTGCTGTAGGTCTGCCCGGACAGCGTCTTCGTATCTCCGGTGACACCATTTATATAGACGGCAAGGCTCAGACATTCCCCGAAAAGGTGCAGTTCAATTACGTAGTGGCTGCCGACCGTTTGCCCGACGAAGATATCCTTCATTCGCTCGAAATAAACACCGACGATGTACATCCGCTCTCTTTGGCTCCGGCCGAACGAGCATACCTCGCATCGTTCATTCCCGCCGCTCTCACTTCGGAATATATATATATAGTACCTCTGACAAAGGCCGCCGGCGACGAACTGCACAACCTCGGATATGCCAACGATAGGGTCAAGTACAGCCTTGTAAGCAATATTACAGGTCGCGAAGCCTTCCTCTTCCCGCAAGGTATCAGCGATGATTGGACACTTTCGGACTACGGCGGCAAGAACGGCATATACATTCCACGCAAGGGCGCGAAGATCGCTCTCAATGCCACGACGTGGACCATCTATCAGCGTTGCATCCGCAATTATGAAGGCCACGAAGCCTATCTCGGCGGTGACGGCAAGGTGTATGTCGACGGCAAACAGGCCGATACATACACATTCGGAATGGACTACTACTTCATGGTGGGCGACAACCGCGACAACTCGCAGGACTCGCGCTTCTGGGGCTTTGTTCCCGAAGACCATATCGTGGGCTCGCCGATGCTGGTGCTGATTT
>CALKKU010000023.1 GCA_937995285.1 uncultured Bacteroidales bacterium
CCTATGTAGGTCGTCTCTGCTTCTTCCGCGTTTACTCGGGCAATATCGACGCAGGTTCTTACGTGCTCAACTCGCGTTCGGGCAAGAAGGAACGTATCTCGCGTCTGTTCCAGATGCACTCGAGCAAGCAGAACCCCAAGGATCAAATCGGTTGCGGTGATATCGGTGCCGGTGTAGGCTTCAAGGATATCCGCACGGGTGATACCCTCTGCGACGAAAACAACCCCATCGTACTCGAAGCTATGGACTTCCCCGATCCCGTTATCGGTATCGCAGTAGAGCCCAAGACTCAGAAAGACCTCGACAAGCTCGGCGTCGGTCTGCAGAAGCTCGCTGAAGAAGACCCCACATTCCGCGTACAGACCAATGAAGAAACCGGCCAGACCGTTATCTCCGGTATGGGCGAACTTCACCTCGATATCATTATCGATCGTCTGCGTCGTGAATTCAAAGTTGAATGTAATCAGGGTCGTCCTCAGGTTACCTACAAGGAAGCAATCACCAAGCCCGTTCAGCTTCGCGAAGTATTCAAGAAGCAGACCGGTGGTCGCGGTAAATTCGCTGATATCATCGTTCGCGTTGAACCTATCGACGAAGGCTTCGAAGGCAACCTCCAGTTCGTTGACGAAGTCAAGGGCGGTAATATTCCCAAGGAATATATCCCCTCTATTCAGAAGGGCTTCCAGACCGCTATGAAGAACGGTGTCCTCGCAGGCTTCCCCGTTGAACACCTCAAGGTGACCGTTGTCGACGGTTCGTTCCACCCGGTCGATTCAGATCAGCTCTCATTCGAACTTTGCGCCATCCAGGCATTCAAGAAGGCTTGCGAACAGGCCGGTCCCGTTCTGCTCGAACCTATCATGAAGATCGAAGTCGTTACCCCCGAAGAATCGATGGGCGACGTTATCTCCGACCTCAACAAGCGCCGTGGTCAGGTGGAAGGTATGGAAACCAGCCGCTCGGGTGCCCGCGTCGTTAAGGCCAAGGCTCCTCTCGCCGAAATGTTCGGTTACGTTACAGCTCTGCGTACCATCACCTCGGGTCGTGCTACATCGACAATGTCGTTCTCGCACTACGCTGAAGTATCCGCTTCAATCGCTCGCAACGTACTCACCGAGTGTCAGGGTCGCGTCGACTTGCTTAAATAAACAATAAAAGAATTCACAATATGAGCCAGAAAATTCGCATCAAACTCAAATCTTACGATCACAACTTGGTCGACAAGTCGGCCGAAAAAATCGTAAAGACCGTGAAGGCAACCGGCGCAGTAATCAGTGGCCCCATTCCCCTGCCCACACACAAGCGCATCTTCACAGTCAACCGCTCGACCTTCGTCAACAAGAAGGCTCGCGAACAGTTCCAACTGTCTTCGTTCAAGCGCCTCATCGATATCTACAACTCAAGCGCCAAGACTGTTGACGCTCTGATGAAACTCGAACTCCCCAGCGGTGTCGAAGTAGAAATCAAGGTCTGATAACAATACTCCACTCCTCTCTCCTCTACTTTTCTCTCAAACAAAAGTCATTAATTGACACTTCAACCAATATTAAACAAACAAAGAAATGCCAGGATTAATTGGAAAGAAAATCGGAATGACATCCGTTTTCAGTGCCGACGGTAAGAACGTACCGTGCACTG
>CALKKU010000024.1 GCA_937995285.1 uncultured Bacteroidales bacterium
GTGTTAAACAAGGTTAATCATCGCAAACGTCGCGACGTGTAAGTCGGGCTGTCTTTGCGAGTGTAAATACTTTTAGGTAAATTTGTTGCATTAATGAATTCTATAAACAACTTTTATTATACCATGCATTTGAAAAGACTATTGGCGGCATTGATGCTGCTGACTACTATCTTCGGGGCGTCGGCTGCGCAGCCCAAGCGAGAATTTCGCTCCATCTGGATGGCTGCGATGAATATCGACTGGCCGCGTAAGAGCGGCTATGGCGATGCAGCAGAAGCGGCGATCAAACAGGAGTTGATCACGTTTCTCGACAATTTCAAAAAACATAATTTTACCGGTGTGTGCATTCATGTGCGCCCGTTGGCCGATGCGCTTTATAAGTCGTCGTACGAACCTTGGAGTGCGTCGATTACAGGTACGCGCGGTCTCGACCCGGGCTGGGACCCGTTGGCATTTGCCGTTGAGGAGTGCCACAAGCGAGGCCTTGAATGCTATGCTTGGGTCAATCCGTTCCGCATCGACCATCATGGCAAGGTGTACACCACACCTCAGGACTTGGAATGGCGTGCTAACGGCTGGGAGTTGAAGTCGGGAAACTGGACTATTTTCAATCCGGCAATTGAGGGCGCTCGCAAGCATTGCCTTGATGTAATCAAGGAAATCTACACGAACTACAACATCGACGGTATGCTCTTCGACGACTATTTCTATCCCGGTGATGGTATGCAGGCCGGTTCGGCTGCCGGTGACTATCAGTTGTGGAAAGATTCCGGCACGTCGATGAGTATAGAAGATTGGCGCCGCAACAACGTCAATACGTTTGTAAAGCAACTTTACGATATGATACAGGCTGATCGGCCCGATATGCGTTTCGGTATCGGTCCGGCAGGTGTTGCCGGTGCTTCGGCATCGAAGTATGGCTTGAATCCGCCGTCGGCCGGTTCGGATTGGATGTATTCCAAGATTTATTGCGATCCGTTGGCATGGCTCAATGACGGCTCTATTGACTTTATCTCGCCGCAAATCTACTGGGCGCGTACCGAGGCACCGGCATATTTCACGCCGCTGTGTCAGTGGTGGAGCGACGTGGCCAAGCACTTCGGTCGCCACAACTATGTGAGTATGGCGTCGTACAAAGTCGATAAGGCGGCGTTCGGCGGCAACAACGAAACAGGGTGGGGCGAGTTTGAGGCTCAGATCGACCTGTGCCGCAATTTCGATGCTATGAGTGCTCCGGGTCAGATATATTACAGCGCAAGCTACTTCGACGGTCCGACGCGTTCGGGTCTCGGCAACTATCTTGAGCAGACATCGTATGCCGCTCCCTCCTTGGTGCCGGTCGTCGACTGGAAAGAGCATAAGGTGTATGATGCTCCGGCGGCGCTCAGTTACAGCAACGGCAAATTGTCGTGGCGTGCAGTCGAGACGGCAGATAAGGCGATAGTGCGGTATACGGTGTATGCAGTCCCGACCGCAAAGTCGCTCGAAGAGGCGATGGCCGAGGACGGCGACGGTCTTGACGTGAAGTATTTGCAAGGCATCACTTATGATGCAAGTTATATCGTCGACGAGTCACATCGCGGCAACTATTGGTATGCCGTGTGCATCTACGACGGCTATGGTTGGGAATCGCAGCCGGCTCTGTACAACTACACCGGTGAGCGCTCGGCAAAGCCTGAACTCGTCGGCCCTGCGCACGGAACGGTCGTGCCTTGGGATGTGACGCTTACGTGGAAAGCCGTAGCGGGTGCCAATTATATAGCCGAGGTGGCTCTGTCGCCCGACTTTGAGCGTCCGTTTCTTTCGGCCGACAATCTTACAAGCGGCGAGGTGACATTCGACCTCTCAAATCTGCCGAATAATACGCTGTGCTACTGGCGAATTATCGGCGCCGAGCCGTCGAAGATTCAGACGCCTTCAGATACCCGTACATTCTTCTCTCCCACGCGAACCGTATCGGACAAGCCGGAGTTGCTCGCCCCGCAAAGCGGTGCTGATGTTGTCGGCAAGGATATTGAGTTCAAGTGGACGGCAGTTGCCGATGCCGAGTCATACTATGTGGCTGTGGCTCGTCCCGACGGTTTCGATACGCCGGCGTATGCCGACTATGTCGATGCATCGTCGACTTCGATCAGCGTGCCTGTCGCCGCTCTCGGTACAGGAGATTTCGTGTGGCGCGTGATCACTCACGGGCGGCGATTCAATTCCGCCATATCCGACGAGGTGGCATTCTCTGTGGCGGATATTGAGCCGGGTACGTATGAGGCAGGTTATCGGCCGCACACCGATGGCATAACATATCCGGAAATGGCCGGAATGCAGTTGCGTAACCTGTGGGTGCGCTCGGCCGATGATGCTCAGTTGCCGCTGTCGTTCGAGAGTGACGGCGCTTTCAATCTCGGCATGACGGCCAATGAGGACTTTGTGTACATTAGCGGCCGTACTGCCGACAATAAGAATGCCGGAATATATTTGCGCCAATACGATGCCAAGACTGGCGAATTTATTCGCGAACTCCCCCTTGATGCTTCGGGCGCTGTGGCGAACCTTCCGTGCAACGATGTTATAAAGGATTCGACCGGACACATTTGTATTACCAATATGTCGACGCTCGTGTTGTCGCGTCCGATCTATATTCATATGGTGGATATGACTACCGGAGCCCTCAAGCAAGTCGCGGTTCTCAAAGGCGATAAGCGAACAGCCGCACGAGTCGACCATATAGCGATAAACGGCGATGTCACCACCGGCAATTTCACTGTGTTCGGCGCTATCGCTTCAAAGAACTACCTCATCTCGTGGACTGTGACCGACGAAGATGAGGCAGAACCCGAGTGCCGCTTCTTTACTGCAGACGCTTTGTTCCCGACCGGAGCGGCAAACTTTGGAGAGGCTCCGCGCTTGACAGCCGTTGACGACAATATGTGCTATGTCGACGGCAGTCTCACCGTTCCTGCGATGTATGACTTCTCGACAGGCAAGGTCGTCGCTTCTTTGTCGCAGGCTCCGGGTATGGAGGCTTTGGCGACAGGCCGCAACGGCTTCTCCGCAGCTCAACTTGCCGATGGTAGTCAGCTTGCAGCATTTGCAGCCGACGATGTGTCGCACAAGTGGATGATTGCAAAAATGTCCGAATCGAATAATCCGGCGACATTGTCGGCATTATGGGCTGTGGAACCGTTCGCAGCAACCGACAACGCGCGTATTGATGCTCCCGTCGATGTCGTTGCTGCTTCCGACGGCCGTGTGTTAGTATATGTATACGCCCCGGGTAGAGGACTTGCATGCTATGAAGTCGCTTCGACGTCGGGCGGTGTCGATGATGCAGTGGCCGATGCGACGGATTGGACTGTCGAAGGTCGCAAGGTGAAGTTTGTCGCGAAGGCCTCGGCGGTCAGTGTCTATACGCTTGCCGGTGCGAAGGTCCTCACTGAAAATGACGTCGATTGCATTGAACTTCCGGCTGCGGGCAGTTATATTGTCAGCGTTGATGACTGTGCTCGTGTAGTCACCGTGCGATGAACTTTACGGTGTCGCGTTTTCAACGATTTTAAGTTATTATGATTTCAAAAAGTAGTAAATACTTGTGTATGTGAAAAAAAATTAGTTACTTTGCACGCTGTTTTGTGGCTCATCCTTGAAAGCCACCGAGAAAAGATGCACTCGGAAGGCGATATGAGACCTGTGATTGGTGCCACCGACACTCATAAAGTAATTAATTTATAGATAATCCGCAACAAAAGCCATGTCAAAGATTTGTCAAATTACCGGCAAAAAAGCGATGGTGGGCAACAATGTATCACACTCAAAGCGTCGCACCAAGCGCAAATTTAACGTAAACCTCTTCAACAAGAAGTTCTACTGGGTTGAACGTGACGTGTGGATCACACTCACAATCTCGGCCGCAGGCCTTCGTACTATCAACAAGCTCGGCCTCAACACCGCTATCAACCAGGCTATTGAGAAAGGCTTATTTAAAGAAAAAGATATTTTATACTTAGGATTCTAACCAACTATGGCAAAGAAAGCTAAAGGTAATCGCGTTCAGGTAATTCTTGAATGCACCGAACATAAGGCCAGCGGTATGCCCGGTACATCGCGCTACATCACTACCAAAAACCGCAAAAATACAACAGAAAGACTCGAGCTCAAGAAGTACAACCCCATTCTTAAGCGCGTAACAGTTCACAAAGAAATTAAATAAGCACTCCTGAGATATGGCAAAGAAAACAGTCGCATCGCTCCAGAAGGGCGAAGGCCGTACCTATTCAAAGGTAATCAAAATGGTCAAATCACCCAAGACCGGTGCATACATCTTCAAAGAAGAAATGGTTCCTAACGACGCTGTTAAGGACGCTCTGAAATAATAGAACTCTATTAATTCCAGCATATGTAAGCAGGCCGCGCATCAGCGAGGCCTGCTTCGTTTTGTGATGTCAGTATTATTGAAATGCCGCCGAAAGGTGGTGTAGCGGCGAGCCTTTGGCCCGCCGGCTGCGGTTTTGTGATAATGGCGTTGCGCGTTGAAGGCATGCGAAACGCATGCCGCTACGAGTTAATGCTCAGTATTTTGAGCCGCTTTTCGTGCCTCTTCGAACTTTGCTCGCATTGTAGGGTTGCCGTGGGTGAGTTTCTTTATTGTCAGATCTTCTTCTACGGCTTCGTCGGCGCGCAACAGCTTCTGGTCGGATGCTTCGAACATAGACTTTACTTCGCGAAGTTTCTTTATCTGACCTTCGAGGCCTTCGATGATTTTGTCGATGCCGCCCATGGCATCGCCGAACTTCTTGTGCGCCGCTTGCACGTTTTTGCCGAATGCAAGTCTGAAGCGGTCGAGTTTTTCCTCAAACTTCGTGACGTCGACGCTCTGTGCCCGGGCTATTTCGAGTTCGTGGCGCATGCGGTTTAGTTCATCGACGCTCTTTCGCGAGGCCGTGCACAGCATTGATATGAGTGACATGAAAAACTGAGGTCGCACTACGTACATTTTCGGGTAGCGGTACGATACGTCTGTTATACCTTCATTATAGTACTCGTTGTCGGCTTCGAGTAGCGACACCAGCACGGCGTATTCGCAACCTTTCTCACGGCGATCCTTGTCGAGCTTCTCGAAGAAGTCTTCGTTGCGGTGCTTCGTTGCTGTAGTATCCATCTCGTTCTTCATCTCGAACATTATAGAGATGTACTCATAGCCGTCGACGTAGTCGCGGAATATGAAATCACCTTTGGTGCCGGAGCGGGTGTCGTTGTCTTTCTCGAAATATGCGTTGGGAAACATTCCGACGCGTGCCTTGTTGAAAGTCGTGGCACAGTGAACTTCCAGGCTTTCGCCGATCATCTTTGTCGACAGTCGTGCTTTGAACTCTTTGTAGTAGTCGATGAGTTCCTGCTTGTCGCTAAGTTGCTTCTCGAATTGCGTCTTCATATCGGCTTCGCGCATCAGAGCCGCCTCACGAGTTGTGCTGAGAGTCGTTTGAAGCCGGGTTATTTCTTCTTCCTTGTGCCGCAGGGCTTCCTCACTGAGGCGTTGTTCTTTTATCACAGCGAGTTCACGTTCCTTGGTATTGTTGGCAATTTCGGCTCGCAGATTCGCGATTTCATCCTGTTGTGATGATTTCAATTTTATGATCTCGGCGTCATTTGCCGCTTTCAAATTTGAGAGTTCCAACTTTTTCTGAGTATCGAAGTTCTCAATTTTCCCTTTGAGGACTTCAATTTCCGCCCGCAAGGATTCGGCTACGCGTTCGGCTTGCAGTTGACGTTTTTCCTCCTCGGCCTTCCGCGTGGCGGTGATTTCGTGAAGACGGCGTTCCACTTCCGAGTCAAATTCGGCGGATTTTACCTGTGCGGCTATGGCCGCATAGTCGCTTTCGTCGACTGTAAATACCTTATGACAGTTGGGGCACTCTATGGTTTTCATAAAAATATGTCTGAGAAAAAGTGAGACTAATATTATATATGTACAAATGTACGACAATTTTTGTGCGCGTTCAAAAAAAATATTGTGAGCTGATTGAAGAGTTTGTGGAGCGTTGGTGTGGCTTGTGTGTAGGAAGTATATGCTGAAGTTGCGAAAAGGGCGAAGAAAAGAGATTTTGCAAAATGTTGATAGAAAGGGTAGTGGGAGGAGTATGGTAAAAAAAGTATGTTATACAGCATAAAAAAGTGGGTAAAATATTTGGTTGGTAGGGAGGAAAGTTGTAACTTTGCACTCGCTTTTGGGAAACAAGGCAAGCGAACATTGAGAAGCGAAAG
>CALKKU010000025.1 GCA_937995285.1 uncultured Bacteroidales bacterium
TCATCTCCAACGCCTCCGACGGCATCGATATGGACGAAATCAATCGTCTCACCGACGACTATCGCCGCAACCTCATCACCATAGCCTACCGCCGCAAGGCCTTTGAGTCGATGGCCGAATCCATTGCCGATGATTCAATCAAGGCCTATTACGATGCCCACCGACAGGACTTCGTGCTCGAACGTCCGCTCGTGAAGGGCGTTTACCTCAAAGTCCGCGACGACGCAAAGAACCTGTCGACGCTGCGCCGACTGTATCGCTCGGCACGTCCCGAGGACATCGACCGCCTCGAAAAGGAAATCCTCGAATCTACAATACACTACGACTACTTCCGCGACAAGTGGATTGATTGGGAACAAATCGAAACCCGCATACCGTACCAGTTCGGCGACGACGACACGTGGCTCAAGAGCAACTATACGCTCGACTACACCGCCGGCGGCTACACCTACCTGCTTGCCATATCGGAGTTTCTGCCAAGCGGCTCGCCGATGCCGATTGAGACGGCTCGTGCCGAAATCATCAATCGCCTGCTCAACAGCCGCCGTCGCGAGTTCGACCGCGAACTCACCCGTCGCCTCTACAACGAAGCCCTCAAAGCCGGTAAACTCCGCGTCAATATTTCTTTGGAATAGCCATGTCAATCATAAATATCGAATCTATCGACGATCCGCGCGTTGCCGCATACGCATCGCTCACCGACCGACAATTGCGCTCGCGCATCGACGCATCGCTTGCCGTATACATTGCCGAGAGCCCCAAGGTAATCAATGTGGCGCTGAACGCCGGGCTGCGACCGCTGTCTATACTGTGCGAGCGGCGCCATATCGAGGGCGATGCGGCATCGATTATAGAGCGGTGTCCCGACATACCTGTTTACACGGCCGACCGCGACATCTTGGCATCGCTCACCGGCTACACGCTCACTCGCGGCGTACTGGCCGTGTTCCCGCGCCCGACGCACATTCCTGCGGAGGAGTTGCTGCGCGATGCCCGCCGCGCGGTGGTGATAGATAATGTGGTGGATTCGACCAATGTCGGCGCCATATTCCGCTCGGCGGCCGCACTCGGTGCCGATGCCGTGGTGCTGACGCCGACGGCCTGCGACCCGCTCAATCGCCGCGCACTGCGCGTGTCGATGGGCACGGTGCTGCAAGTGCCTTGGACGTTTCTCGACAGCGAAGACGTAAACGGTGTATTGACACGCTCCGGATTCAAGACCGTTGCGTTGGCACTCACGCCGCGCTCCACATCGATCGACGACCCGCGCATCGCTGCCGAGGAGCGGGTGGCACTCATACTCGGCACGGAGGGTGAGGGCCTGCCCAAGGACGTTATCGAGCACGCCGACTACACGGTGATGATACCGATGGCGCACGGCGTCGATTCGCTCAACGTCGCCGCCGCCTCGGCCGTAGCGATATATGCCCTTTGGGGTCGCCACAGCCGTTAATGGAAATTTCGCCAACTTGTAGGGACGTACCTTTGGTACGTCTGCAGTGAGATTATATATAATTGATTATAATATAGATTATTACAATTATTTTACAGCGATTCACGAGCAGACGTACCAAAGGTACGTCCCTACAAGTTGATGGTACAATATTGCAGTAATACACATTGAACGCCCCATATGGGTTGATGATTTATTATCTCAATCGATAAAGCAATCGTTTGTACCACAGTTTCAGATGCCACAGGAGGCCGGTGATGCGACGGCGCTCGCCCGTGAGCGACGAATCGAACATCCCGGCAAAGCTGCCCTGCGTGGCCACCGTAGGCTGGCACCACAAGTAGCGCAGACTGCCGTCGTGCAACAGTCGATTGTGCAGCAAATCGATCGGCAGATCAATGCCGCCCGCGTCGGCAATCTTTGTGATCAGGCGAGCCGCAGTGGCATTGGCATAGTAGCAGCCGGCCATACGGTCGCGATCGCCGGGATAGAGATATTGCCCCGGACGGCGCTGCGAGTGCTTAACGAAGCGCAAGCGGGTGTCTTCGTAACTGATAATCGTAGGAATGTCGGCATTCATTGCGGCAAGTTCGCGCATTGTGGCGGCAAACACATCGTTGAAACGCGGCCGCAGCACTATGTCGTCTTCGAGAATCAAAGCACCTGAGAGGACCTCATCGAGGATGCGCTTCATCGCCAACAGATGCTTGGCCGTGCACGAGCGCAGATTTGGTGTGGTGCGAGCCATAAGCCCCGAGAATGTGCGGCGCTGCCACTCGTCGGAGAGGTCGTCGATGTCGCCGTCGAGTACGTAGTCAAAGCGAAGGCCGTGAGCCGCCATCATCCGTTCGATGTGGCGGCCACGGTCTTCATAGCCTTGCTTTACGTGGAGAACAAAAATCGTCTCCCCGGTCATTTATTTTCGGATTGGTTCTCGCCGTCTTCAGAGTACCAGCGCGAGTACATCAGGTAGTTGTGCGCTATCTTCTGATTCATCTCCTTGCTCTGCTCCGGATCGACGGGCTTGATGAACTTGGCCGGAGCGCCCGCCCACAGTTCGTGAGGGCCGATTTTGGTGCGCGACAGCACCACCGAGCCGGCTGCAACGATGGCACCTTCGCCGACCTCGGCATCGTCCATGACGACAGCGCCCATGCCTACGAGGGCATAGTCGTGGATCTTGGCGCCGTGGATGGTGACGTTGTGGCCGATCGACACGTCATTGCCGATTTCGATGGTTGATTTCTGGTACAGCGTGTGCAGCACCGAGCCGTCCTGAATGTTGACACGGTTGCCGATGCGGATCGAATTGACATCGCCGCGCAGCACGGTGTTGAACCACACCGAGCATTCGTCGCCGATGACGGTGTCGCCGATGATTGTGGCATTCTGAGCAAGGAAGCAGTCCTTGCCGATTGCGGGCGTGAAGCCGCGTACAGGTATTATGAGAGCCATTTGATTGCTGATTTTTTCGAGTGTCGGATAATCGATTAGTCGGTGACGGTGTGCAGGGGCAGAGCGGCGGTGTTGTCGAGCAGCCATTGGAGTTCGGCGCCTTCGAGATGCGGAGCGAGAGCCTCGGCCACGCGCTTGTGGTAGTCGTTGAGCCAGGTGATTTCTTCGTTGGTCATAATCGACAGGTCGAAGAGCGAGCGGTCGAACGGACAGAGTGTCAGCGTCTCGAATTTGTAGAAGCGGCCGAACTCGGTGGTGCAGGCTTCGGTGGTCAGCACCAGGTTCTCGCAGCGGATGCCGTGAACGCCTTCGCGGTACAATCCGGGTTCGTTCGATGTGATCATACCGGGCATCAGCGGAGTGGGCACGTAGTTGAGGCGGATGCTCTGCGGACCTTCGTGCACGTTGAGGAAGTGGCCAACACCGTGGCCGGTACCGTGCAAGTAGCTGAGGCCTTCGTTCCACAATGCGCGGCGTGCGAGCACGTCGAGCTGTGCGCCTACCGTACCTTCGGGGAACATAGTCGTGGCGATGGCGATATGGCCTTTCATCACAAGGGTGAAGTCGCGCTTCTCGGCGGCGGTCGGTGCTCCCGAGAGTGAGATTGTGCGCGTGATGTCGGTGGTGCCGTCGAGATACTGAGCGCCCGAGTCGATCAACAACAAGCCTTGCGGATGCAGCGTGGCGTTCGATTCCTTATCGGCTTCGTAGTGCACGATGGCTCCGTGAGGACCGTAGCCGGCGATTGTGCCGAAGCTTTCGTCGAAGAACAGGTCGGATGCCGAACGGTGGCGGCGGAGAATGTCGGCCACGTACGGCGCCCGACTGAACGCCATGCTGCACTTCGTAGAGCGACTTCACCATAGCCACGCCGTCGCGAAGCATGGCGGCGCGTACACCGGCGAGCTGCACGTCGTTTTTGCAGGCTTTGAGCAGCGCAATGGGCGATGTGCCGGCAACGGCGCGGTCACCCAGGGCGTCGACGATAGCGGCGGCATTGCCGTTGGGATTGACGAGCACGCGAGCCTCGGCAGGCAGCGACTTCAGGAAGTCCTTGACCGATGCGTACGGCGCTACGGTCACCTTGCGAGCCTTGAGGTATGCGGCCACTTCGTCATCGATCTTGTCGGGGTCGACAAAGAGAGTGGCGCCCTGAGGAGCGATGTAGAGGAACGATGTCATCACCGGATTGTATTCCACATCGCGGCTGCGCAGGTTCAGCACCCATGCTATCTCGTCGAGAGCCGAGATGAACATCGATTCGGCCTGCTGCTTCTTCACCCCGTCGAGCACAGCGGCAAATTTGTCCGTAACGTCCAGTCCGGCATACTTGATGTCGTGTATCAGCGCCATATCCTTTGGCAGAGCGGGACGGTCGCTCCATATCTTGTCGAGCACGTCGAAGTCGCCGTCGAGCGCTATATTGTGAGCCTTCAGTGCCGATGCAAGAGCCGCGCGTGCCGCGGTGGAGAACACCATACTGTCGATGCCCACGGTGACGCCGCCGAGGAGGTTGGCGGTGAGCCATTCGGTGATCGACGGCGTGTCGGGCAGACCGTCCTTCATCAGCACTATGCCACTGCCGCTCAGCTGCTGACCGGCTTGCAGGAAGTAGCGCGAATCGGTCCACAGCAGTGCCTTGTCGAGGGTGACGACGAGGTCGCCGGCCGAACCGGTGAAACCGCTCAGCCAACGGCGAGCCTGCCAGTGTTCCGACAGATATTCACTCATGTGAGGGTCGGCTTGGGGGATAATGACAGCCGAGATATTACGATTCTTCATCTCGGTGCGAAGCAATTCGAGCCTTTCAGATACGTTTTCTTTCATCTTTATATAAGTTTTCTGTTACTGACGCAAAGTTACACAATATTTTTCATACGGGGAACACTCCGCCGCAGAGGTCGTAGAAGCGTTTGAACAGGACTTTAAGCCGCTCGGTGACGGCTTTCTTCTTCACCTCGCGGCTGTTGCCGGCGGCGCCGAACAGCGGTATCGGCGGCAGTATGCCGGCTATGCCCGTGCCCGATTCGCGAATCTCGCCGTCGCGGAACGCCTGCACGAGCAGTTCGATCGTCCGTTCGGGTTTGAGGTGCTCCGAGGTGATGAGGTCGTCGACTTCGGCGGCGAGGCTCTGCCGCACGTAGCGCGACCATTCGTCGTTGATGTCGCTGCCGGCCGATGCGCTGCGCACAAACTCCATAATGAGATCGGCCTTGTCGCGCAAGTCGGGCGTGGCGGCCACCGAGCGCTTTATCTTCACTTCCAGTTCGGCATCGTGGCAGGCATCGCCGTTCTTTTGTCCGACGAGGAAGATGATGTAGTCGATGTTGATTTCCACCGACTTCACCAATTCGATTTCAAACACAATATCGTCGTTGACGTTGACGGCATCGCCCTGCTTCTGCCGGCGGTACTTTTCGTAGAGGTCGAGGTAGATGCCCTGATAGTCCTTGTACTGCTCGTCGGAGAGGATTTCGCGCCCCTTGAATTGGTCGAAGCTCTGCAATATGTTGCGCAAGCGCAGCATGGTGCCCCACAGGCGTATGAAGTCTTTTTCGGCCTTTTCGCCGAGGATGTCGCCTTCTGCCGGCAGGTCGGCGATGATGTCGCTGTACTGCGCGTGATATTCGTCGAAGGTGCGGATGAGCACCAGGCCGCCGGCTTCCTTGTTGCCGAAGAGCTCGAGGGCGGCATTGGTGGCCGGTTCGAGGTTGCGGAAACACACCACGTTGCCGAAACTTTTGACGCTGTTGAGGATGCGGTTGGTGCGCGAATAGGCCTGGATGAGCCCGTGCATGCGCAGGTTCTTGTCGACCCACAGCGTGTTGAGGCAGGTGGCATCGAAGCCCGTCAGGAACATATTCACCACGATGAGCATATCGATTTCGCGGCTCTTCATACGCATCGACACGTCCTTGTAGTAGTTCTGAAACTTTTCAGACGAGGTGTCGTAGCTCGTGCCGAACGCGGCGTTGTAGTCGGCGATGCAGCCTTCGAGGAAGTCGCGGCTCGATTGGTCGAGCCCGTCGGTCGATTCGGAATTTTCATCGACGGCAAAGTCTTCCTCGGCTTCGTTGGGCGCGTAGCTGAATATGGTGGCTATCTTCAGGCGGCGATTGGGCGGCAACTCGGCCATCTGCCGCTTGAACTCCGTGTAGTAGAGTTTCACGAACGGTATCGACGCCACAGCGAATATGGAGTTGAAATTCCGCGACTTGGTCTTTTGGTCGAAGTGATCGAGGATGTATCGGGTGATGTAGGCGATGCGCTTGGGGTCTTTCATTATCCGATCCTGATCTATCGCCGCCACCTGCTCTTGCTTTATCTCGTCCTCGGGCCGCATGGTGCGGATATAGTCCACGCGGAAGGGCAGCACGTTGCCGTCGCGGATGGCGTCGACTATGGTGTAGCTGTGCAGTTTGTCGCCGAATGTGCCTTCGGTGGTGGTAAACTCTATGTTGCGGATGCTGCCGGCATTGTCGGGGAATATCGGCGTGCCGGTGAAGCCGAACATGTGGTACTTGCGGAACTTACGCACTATGGCGCGGTGCATGTCGCCGAACTGCGAGCGGTGGCATTCGTCGAATATCATCACTACGTGGCTGTCGTAGATCCGATGTCGGTCGTTGCGAGCGATGAAGTTGCTCAGCTTCTGAATAGTGGTGATGATGATGCGACAGTCGGGGTCGGCAAGCTGTCGGGCGAGTACGGCGGTGGATGTGTTGGAATTGGCCGCGCCCTTCTCGAAGCGGTCGTATTCCTTCATCGTCTGGTAGTCGAGGTCCTTACGGTCGACTACGAACAGCACCTTGTCCACATCGTCGAAGTGCGAGGCCAGTTGTGCGGTCTTGAACGATGTGAGCGTCTTGCCCGAGCCGGTGGTGTGCCACACATAGCCGCCCGCCTCGCGGCATCCCCATCGGCGTTGGTTGCTCGACGTGCGTATACGCTGCAATATCCCCTCGGTGGCCGCTATCTGGTAGGGGCGCATCACCAGCAGCATATTCTCGGCCGTGAACACGCAGTAGCGGGTGAGGATGTTGAGCAGCGTGTGCTTCGACAGGAATGTCTGCGTGAAGTCGGTCAGGTCGCGGATCGGCTCGTTGTCGAGCCGTGCCCAGTAGGAGGTGAACTCGAAGGAGTTGCTCGTGGTGCGGCGGCTCGCGACAGCGCCGCTCCGGGCCATGCGGCGCACGTGGGCTTCGCGAGTGGTGTTGCTGTAGTACTTGGTGAGCGTGCCGTTGGAGATGATGAATATCTGCACGAACTCAAACAGGCCGCAGCCCGCCCAAAACGATTCGCGGCTGTAGCGACGAATCTGATTGAAGGCCTCGCGGATGTCGACTCCGCGGCGCTTGAGCTCCACATGCACCAGCGGCAGGCCGTTGACCAGGATGGTGACGTCGTAGCGGTTGTCGTGCGAGCCGCCCTCGGGCACGTATTGGTTGATGACCTGCAGCGAATTGTTGTGTATGTTGTCCTTGTCGATGAGGCGAATGTTGACCGACGAGCCGTCGTCGCGCACGAGTGTCTTCTTGTAGTCGACTTGGATGGTGCGGGTCTTTTCGACGATGCCTTCGTTGGGGTTGCCGATGTGAGT
>CALKKU010000026.1 GCA_937995285.1 uncultured Bacteroidales bacterium
CGACGCCCGTCGTCGCCTTGCCGACGACAAGCGAGCCCTTGCTGCAGCGCCCGCCGAGCATCCGCTCATCGCCGGCATCAAACCGCGCCGCAACAAAGCCAAAGACAAGCAGCCCGTCGAACAGCCCGCGCGCAAAAAATCCATCACCGTCGGCGACAACGTACTGCTCGACAACGCCGGCACACCCGGTACAGTCGAAGAAATCCGAGGCAAGGAGGCCGTCGTTGTCTTCGGCCAAATGCGCACCGTCGTGAAGCTCTCGCGCCTCACCCCCACTATGCGGAAGCCGACAAGCGGCGCCGCCAAGGCCGCATCATTCGTCAGCGCATCCACAGCCGACGAGAGCCGCGAGCGCCAACTCCGCTTCAAGCCTGACATCGACGTCCGCGGCATGCGTGTCGACGAAGCCCTCCAGGCCGTCACATATTTTATCGACGACGCCATACAGTTCAACTCCTCGCGCGTCCGCATCCTCCACGGCACGGGCACCGGCGCCCTCCGCCAATCGATTCGCGACTACCTCGCCACCATCCCCGCCGTACGCCGCTTCGCCGATGAAGACGTTCGCCTCGGCGGCGCCGGCATCACAGTAATAGAATTCTAAATCACATGAGTACGATAAATTGTACGGACGTGCCTTCGGCACGTTCCAAACGAAACGACAACCGACCGAGAGGTCTCCTGTTCCAACTCTTCCTCACATTCTTCAAAATCGGCGCATTCACCTTCGGCGGCGGATGGGCCATGATTTCAATCATCCAACGCGAGATCGTCGACAAACACCATTGGATCGACAACGAAGAATTTCTCGACCTCCTCGCCGTGGCACAGTCAATGCCCGGCATCCTTGCCGTCAACATCTCCGTCGCAGTCGGTGACAAGCTCCGCAGCCTGCGCGGTGCCACCGTCGCAGCAGCAGGCACCATCCTGCCGAGTTTCCTCATCATCCTCACCATAGCCATATTCCTCACCCCCGACCTCATCACCAACAATCCTACAGTGTCAGCCATCTTCAAAGGCATCCGCCCCGCCGTCGTCGCCCTCATCGTTGCCCCGGTCATCACCTCGGCACGCTCGGCCAAGATTGGTTGGAGCACAGCATGGATTCCCGCCGTCGTCGCACTGATGATATGGACCAAGTGGCCCGTCGTCTCCAACCCCATATTATACATATGTATAGGCGGCCTCGTCGGCTGG
>CALKKU010000027.1 GCA_937995285.1 uncultured Bacteroidales bacterium
AAGCGATATTGATTCTCAGCGCAGTGCGCGTCAGCGAGCCGATGTCGCGCCGACGACCCGAGCCGAACAGCGCCCCGACGAGCGGCGTCAGCCCGTAGGAGAAGCCCATGAGGCAGAAGATTGCCACATTGAAGAGATTGTTGACAAACGATGCCGATGCCAACGCTTCGGTGGAGTAGTGCCCCACCATTATGTTGTCGGCAAATCCGACAACGATGTTACCAAGTTGCCCGACCAATATCGGCAACCCGAGTATGACGAGTTGGCGATAGGCCGGGCAAAATGTTTTTATGCTCTCTATCAGTCGCATTCTGTGTTAGTCGCGGCTTGAGCCGAAGAAGCGAAGCAGATAGAGGAAGAGGTTGATGAAATCGAGATAAAGCGACAGTGCGCCGATGGTGGCGAGGCGGCCGACCTGATTTGTAGGCATTGCCATGGCCATACGCTTGATTTGCTGCACATCCCAGGCGGTGAGGCCCACGAAGATAAGCACGCCTATGAACGATATGAGCCACATCAGCGGTTCGCTATGCGTGAAGATGTTCACAATCGAGGCGATGATGATGCCGATGAGTGCCATCAACAGTATCTTGCCCATCTTGCTCAGGTCCTGACCGGTGGTGTAGCCGAACACTGCCATCGCGCCGAACGTGCCGGCGGTGATGAAGAACGTCTTGGCTATCGAAGCACCGGTGTACACCAGGAATATCGGTGCGAGCATCAGGCCGTTGACCACGGCGAAGAGGTAGAACAGCAGCGTTGCCACCGGGCTGCTCAGTTTGTTGATACCGGCGCTGATGCCGATTACCAAGCCGAATTCAGCAATCATAAGACCCCACATCGCCCACGAGTTTTCGACGATGAACGACAGGTAGCCGTAACTGTTGGCGCAGAACATTGCCACCAGGCCGGTGACAACGAGTGCGAGTGTCATCTTCAGGAACACCGCCTTCATTGCCTGCGACACCATGGCGCCGACTGCGGCGGGCGAATTATAAGCGGGCTGTGTATAGCCCTGATAATTCTGATAATTGTCCATTTTTACTGTTTTGTTAAGTTAGAGAAAAGAGTTTATTACATTCGTTCCGGAACGCGGATGCCGAGCAGTCCCATGGCGGTCGCCACGACGCGCGATGTCACTTCGGTGAGTTCGAGGCGCAGTGCCATTACGGCTGCGTCGCTTTCGCGCAGCACAGGGCAATCGTGGTAGAACTGGTTGTATTCCTTCACCAGGTCGTATGCGTAGTTGGCGATGAGCGCCGGCGAATATGAGCGGCCGGCTTCGGCTACCGTTGCGGGGAAGTCGCTCAGGCGCTGGATGAGCGTGATTTCGCGTTCGCCCGGCGATACGGCGCTGTAATCCGTCGAGCCGACTGCGTGGCCGGCTTCGGCGGCCTTGCGCAGTACCGAGCGCATACGTGCATAGGAGTATTGGATGAACGGGCCGGTGTTGCCGTTGAAGTCAATCGATTCGGCGGGGTTGAACATCATATTCTTGCGCGGGTCGACCTTGAGCAGGAAGTACTTGAGAGCGCCGAGGCCTACGGTTTCGGCAATCTGTTCCTTTTCTTCTTCGCTCACCCCCTGCACCTTGCCCATTTCATCCGATACACGGCGTGCTTCGTCGACCATGCTCTGCATCAGGTCGTCGGCATCGACGACAGTGCCTTCGCGGCTCTTCATCTTGCCCGAGGGAAGTTCCACCATGCCGTACGAGAAGTGTACGAGGTCTTTGCCCCACTTGAAGCCGAGCTTGTCGAGCAGCAGCGACAGCACCTGGAAGTGATAGTTCTGTTCGTTGCCCACGACATATATCATCTTGTCGATGGGGTAGTCTTGGAAGCGCATCTTGGCCGTGCCGATGTCCTGAGTCATATACACCGATGTGCCGTCGCTGCGGAGCAGCAACTTGTGGTCGAGGCCGTCGGCGGTGAGGTCGGCCCACACCGAACCGTCCTCGCGGCGGTACATGATACCTTTTTCAAGACCTTCGAGCACCTTCTCCTTGCCTTCGAGATAGGTCTGCGACTCGTAGTAGATCTTGTCGAAGTCTACGCCCATACGTTTGTATGTTTCGTCGAATCCGGCATATACCCACGAGTTCATCTTCTCCCAGAGGGCACGCACTTCGGGGTCGCCGTTTTCCCAGCGGCGGAGCATTTCGCGGGCTTCGACCATCAGCGGAGCCGAGTTCTTGGCCTCGTCCTCGCTCATGCCCTTGTCCATGAGTTCCTTGATTTCTTCCTTATAGTGCTTGTCGAATGCCACGTAGCAGTCGCCCACGAGATGGTCGCCCTTCATACCGCGGTCGGCCGGGGTGAGGCCTTCGCCCCACTTGAGCCATGCGAGCATCGATTTGCAGATGTGGATGCCGCGGTCGTTGACGATGTTGGTCTTCACCACGCGGTTGCCGCACGCTTTGAGGATTTCCGCGAGGCTGTAGCCGAGCAGATTGTTGCGCACGTGGCCCAGGTGAAGTGGCTTGTTGGTGTTGGGCGAGGAGTATTCGACCATTACGAGCGGCGATTCGTCGGTCGCTTCTTTGATGCCGTAATGATTTTCGGCGGCGATGGCCTGCAGTACGCCGTTCCAGAACAGCGGTTCGATTACCAGGTTGAGGAAGCCTTTCACCACATTGAAGCGAGCCACGGCGGGTTCGTTGTCCACGAGCCATTGACCGATTTCGGCACCGACGGCTTCGGGTGCTTTGCGTGCGGCTTTCACCCAGGGGAACACCACCACTGTGAGATTTCCTTCAAACTCCTTGCGAGTGGCCTGCGGTACGACCGACTCGGGTGTCACCTCCACGCCGTAGAGAGCCTTCACGGCCGAGGCAACTGCACTTTGTATGATTGTTTCGATAGACATATTCAAAAAACGTTTAAAAAAGACAGTTATTTACAAACCATAACTGCATTAATTTCGCAAAGTTACGAATTTTTATCCAATATAAAAACGCCAATCCCCGCATCAATTATTGTTTCGCAACTTGTATGGAGGGTGTTGCAAAATTAACGTAATGCCGGCGAAAGCCGGCAAAGGTAGTGGCGAGCCTTCGGCCCGCCCGCTGCTGTTTAGTGTGTAATTAATTGTAATACAGTGTATTGTACATTAAAGGCATGCGAAACGCATGCCGCTACATCCGGTATATTATGTCAATATTTAAGAACATTGATATTCATCCGATTATTCTATATTAACGTTCGCTATTGAAAGAATTTTTGTACCTTTGCATCTTGATATTATATGCTTACTGATGAAAAAGTACAACATTATCAATAACATCCTCGGCTGGTGCTGCTTCGTGGTGGCAGCCGTCACCTACTTGCTGACAATCGAACCGACAGCAAGTTTCTGGGACTGTCCCGAATTTATTTCGCAAGGTGCCAAACTCGAAGTCGGCCACCCGCCGGGCAACCCTATCTTTATGCTCGCGGCGCGCTTCTTCGTCACTCTGTTCGGCAACAGTATGGCCAACGCCGCCGTGGCTGTCAACTCCATGTCGGCTCTGCTCAGCGCCGGCACTATCCTGCTGCTGTTCTGGACTATAACACACCTCATCCGCCGACTTATCGTGCGCGACGACGCTACGGAGATAGCACCGTGGAAGATGTTCCTCATCTTTGCCGGCGGCGTCTGCGGTTCGTTGGCCTACACCTGGAGCGATACATTCTGGTTCTCGGCCGTCGAAGGTGAAGTCTACGCATTCTCTTCGTTCTGCACCGCGCTGGTCTTTTGGCTCATACTCAAGTGGGAGAATCGTGCCGACCGACCGCATAGCGACCGCTACCTCATCCTCATCGCCTACGTTATCGGCGTGTCGATTGCCGTCCATCTGCTCAACCTCCTCTGCATCCCGGCCATCGTCCTCGTCTACTACTATCGCAAGTATAAGAATGTCAATGCCAAAGGCTCGCTGATTGCCCTCGCAGTCTCGTTCGTCATCGTGGCATTGATACTCTTCGGTCTCGTCCCCGGCTTCGTCAAAGTCGCTCAGTGGTTCGAGCTGTTCTTCGTCAACGGCCTTGGTATGCACTACAATATGGGAGTGTTGTTCTACACCATATTCCTTGTGGCCGCATTCATTTGGGCTATCGTCGAACTCAACAAGCCGCGCAAGTCGCCCGGAGCCATCAAGTTCAGCTTCTCGCTGGCCATCGCCCTCTCGGGTATGCTCTTTATCGGCAACTGGTTCATCGGCCTGCTGCTCGTCGCCGCCTTGCTCGTCTATGTCTACGGCTTCTGCAAGCAGATTCCCGTTCGCGTGTTCAACGTCATCGCTCTGAGCGTGTTCCTCATCTTCGTGGGCTACTCGTCCTACGCGTTGCTGCTCATCCGCTCCAATGCCAACACGCCTATGAATCAGAACGCCCCCGACAACGTATTCACCCTCGGCTCGTACCTCAACCGCGAGCAGTACGGTGAGACTCCGTTGCTCTACGGCGCCACATTCGGCGAAGAACTTGCCATTCAGAACGTAGGCTCGGAAGATCAGCCCTACTACGTGGTGGCTGTCGACCGCAGCGGCATACCTCAGACCACGATTCTCGACGGCGTGCTCCGCGACGAAAACGGCGCTCCGTACTCCGATCCCAAAATGACTTATCGCAAGATCGTCAAGACCTCCGACAAGCAGGCCGATAAGTACGTGGAGACCATCTCCAACCCCAACTACGGCGAAATTCCCGGCCTCAAAATGCTGCTGCCGCGCATCTACAGCAACAACCCCGCCCACGTGTCGGGCTACAAAGGCTGGTCGGGCTACAGCATCGAAGACCTTCGCAACATTCCCGCCGAAGTTCGCA
>CALKKU010000028.1 GCA_937995285.1 uncultured Bacteroidales bacterium
ATAAGAGACAGGAACAACTGCCCGAACCATAAAATCGGCGGGGTGCATGGATCCAGCTCTTTTGCCAAAGGGTTTGTGGACCAACACAATCTTTGTTGCTCGGCTATGCAACGTTGCAATAATTTGTGCATCGTAAAAAATTTAAGGATTTTTATTACGACGCAAAATTAATAAATGTACACCAAGTATTTACCCCCCCCAGTTAAAATATGTTAATTTACTAATTGCGGATAATTTTGCCCTCTCTTAGAAGGTTGCAGATAAAAAATCACTCAAAAATTATACAATGCCACAAAAAAATCATAACTTTGTGGCAAAATTCAAAATAATGAGTGCGAACAGCTCCTATAAAGCTATGTGTGATATGGTGAAACAAGCAAAGGGTGGAATAATTTTCACTCCTGATGATTTTGTAACCTATGGCACACCCGATGCTGTTCGCTCAGGTCTGACACGCTTGTGCCGAAATGGGAAGTTATACCGCTTTGCCAAAGGCATTTATTATGTACCAGTGTATGATAAGTGGGACGGTTCCAAACGAGAGCCTTCTTTGGATGCTATCGCACACAAGATCGCCCAAAGAGATAATGCACGTATTATACCGACAGGCGCATACGCGCTCAATAAACTGGGATTGTCTACGCAAGTTCCGGCTAATATAATCTACATAACGGATGGCTCGGCTCGTCAAGTAAAATTCGGCGATGGGAAAAGCATCATATTCCGACACAGCAATGATTTGGGAAATTTTGCTTACCGATCCCAACTGATGCAACTGGCAGTACTTGCCATGCGTGAGATCGGCGAAAAATTAATAACAGAGGAGCAAACAGCCAAAATAAAAAAAATGATAACGGAACATGTTACGGTACAAGATTTTAAACACGATATTGTACTTGCTCCGACATGGGTAAAAAAGATATTGCAGCGATGAAATTTATAGACTTGTCGAAAGAAGATCGTACGGATGTTCTCAACCGTGTTTCTACTGAGCTGAATATACGGCAGCGTGAGGTAATAGAAAAGGACTGGTGGGTCACAGCAGTCCTTCGTGCCATATTCGCTCTGCCATACGCACGCCATCTGTCTTTCAAAGGCGGCACATCGCTGAGTAAATGCTGGCATTTGATTGACAGATTCTCTGAAGATATAGACATCGCTATTGATAGGGAATATCTGGGGTTCAGCGGAGCTCTGTCGAAAAATCAAATTAGTGATAAAGTGCGACGAGCGACTTGCTCCTTTGTAAGAAATACCATGCAGTATGATATATCAGAGCAGTTGCACAAAAATGGCGTCGCAATAGACAGTTTCCAAGTAAATGTGGAAATTACTCCGATCTCTACCACTGACCCCGAGACCATAAATATCAACTATGATTCTGTCTTGACCTTATCAATTGATGGAAAGAATGGATCGTATGTTCTACCCAAAGTAAAAGTGGAAGTCAGTGGACGGTCTATGAGTGAACCTGTGAGCGAAGTAGCTATTGACTCAATGATTGACCAAGTCTATCCGAAAACACCTTTTACAGAACCGAAGTTTAAAGTAAGAGCAGTTCTTCCCGAGCGCACATTTCTTGAAAAGTTATTCCTACTACATGAGGAGTTTGCCAAACCGAAAGAGTTGATTCGTGTGGAGCGTATGTCACGGCATATGTACGACATTGGTCAAATCCTTAAAACACCCATTGCGGAAAGAGCTATCAGAGATCAAAAACTTTATCGCCAAGTGGTAGAACATCGTCGCACATTCATTGGTTTGCGTGGATTTGACTATGATACTCTTTATCCGAATACGCTGAATATTATTCCTCCAACATCTGTTATAGATCAGTGGAAAACCGATTATGAGAATATGCGTTTACATATGATATACGGTTCATCCGTCCCATTCGAAGAGTTGATAAACAGTCTTAAAGATCTAAACAGTCGAATAAAACGATATTAAAAACCGACAGCGGCAGGATGTCCTGTCGCTGTCGGTTGTATCGAGTATCGCACGCGGTGGGCCGCGAGGATATTATTTTTCGAATTTCTTGACAATCACTGTAGCGTTGTGGCCGCCGAAACCGAATGAGTTGGACAGCGCTGCGCGTACGGTGCGTTTTTCAGCCTTGTTGAAGGTGAAGTTGAGAGTGTAGTCGATGGCTTCATCATCATCGCCTTCTTCGTGGTTGATTGTAGGGGGAACGATGTCGTTTTCGACTGCCTTGACGCTGAACATTGCTTCGAGGGCACCGGTGGCACCGAGGAGGTGGCCGGTCATCGACTTGGTCGATGAGATGTTCAGTTTGTGAGCATGTTCGCCGAACACTTCAACGATTGCCTTCACTTCAGAGATGTCGCCGACGGGGGTCGATGTGCCGTGAACATTGATGTAGTCGATGTCTTCGGGCTTCATACCTGCATCTTCGAGGGCGTTGCTCATCGCGAGAATGGCACCGAGACCGTCGGGATGTGTGGCGGTGAGGTGGTAGGCATCGGCCGAGAGGCCGCCGCCGGCTACTTCCGCGTAGATCTTTGCGCCGCGAGCCAAAGCGTGTTCCATTTCTTCGAGAACGAGAACTACGGAACCTTCACCCATCACAAAGCCGTCGCGCGACTTGCTGAAGGGACGAGAAGCCGTTTCGGGGCTGTCGTTGCGGGTCGACAGAGCGTGCATAGAGTTGAAGCCGCCCACGCCTGCGGGGAAGATTGCAGCTTCGGCACCGCCGGTCACCATGACGTCGGCCTTACCGAGACGGATAAGGTTGAATGCGTCGATGATAGCGTTGTTGGACGATGCGCAAGCCGATACCACGCCGTAGTTGGGGCCGTGATAGCCGTATTCCATCGAGATGTGGCCCGATGCGATGTCGGCAATCATCTTGGGGATGAAGAAGGGGTTGTATTTGGGGCCCTTTTCTTCGTTGAGGGCATAGTATCCGGCCTCTTCTTCGAAAGTGTGGAGACCACCGATACCGGCGGCAACAATCACGCCGACACGATTCTTATCGACAGCACCTTCGTTTTCGAGGGCGGCGTCGGCAACAGCCTGACGGGCTGCCACCAAAGCATACTGTGCATAGA
>CALKKU010000029.1 GCA_937995285.1 uncultured Bacteroidales bacterium
TTCGTCGGCAGCGTCAGATGTGTATAAGAGACAGGTGTGAAACAAAACCTCTTTAATACTTACCGCTATGAACAACTCACAACCCTCAATCAACGATGCGCAGCCTTCGGCTGCCGACACTCAGCAAATCTCCGCGCTGCTCGCTTCCAATCCCGAGGCGGCGCACTTCCTGGCCGACCTTGCCGCCGGAACTCCGCTCGCCGATGCCGCCCGCGACCACTTCGGCGACATTATCAACCCGGCGGCAGCGCCTGCGCCTGCCGCATCGTCGGACGTGTCAGACAAGTCCGACAGGTCAGACATCTCGGACAAGTCCGACGATGCCGAGAAGGAGCTGCCGCAGCCGGCGATGTATCAGCCTATCGGCACTGTCGCACAAGCCGATGTCGGCGATGCTGACGACCCTACGGATTTTCTGCCCCTCAATCGCCGCATCAACTTTTGGGGCGATGATGAAATCAACCTTTAACTTAATCACTATTCATTAACCGATTTACTTTATCATTTAATCTTTAATCGCGGCTTCGGCCGCACAACACACACTTTATTATGGCAACTGAAACTGTAAAAATCGCTACCGGCGCTGCCGGCGGCAAGCACATCTCCAACACCGCACTCACTACCGCTATCACTGCCGAGGCAGTGCCCGCCTTGCTGCGCAACGCTATCGACGAACGCATAGTGCGCGTCCGACCTACATCGACACCCGTCGATCAGATATCGCGATGTGCCGGCGCCCGACACTGCGGCTCCATGGTCGTCGAATACTACTCTGTCGACACCAAGCCGATAACGACTTCCACCACCACGGCAATTGCCGCCGGCACCGCCATGCGCGACCGCGGCCAGGGTACATACACCTTTGCCGTTAATATCGAGAACACGTCGATTCTCGAAATCTCGGAAACTATTCTCTTCCCCGATGTCATCCTTGCCGACGGCTCGCAACTCGTGGGCTATGTGTGGGGTCTGCGCGACGGTTCGGCCGACATCGCGCCTATCAACCTTCCCGTGCCTTCCGACGGCGGTGCTCCCGTGCTGCCCGCCATTCCGGCCCAATCGGCCATCACCCGTATGGGCCGCGCCGCCACCGAACTCGATGTGATGACATCGCAGTACCAGGCCTTGCCCGTGAAGGCGTCCAACAACTGCCAGATCTTCAAGATGCAGATCGAGCAGTCGACTCTTCAGAAACTCGCCGACAAGGAAGTGGACTGGACATTCAGCGACCAGGAGGAATCGGCCATCATCGATATGCGCCTCGGCATGGAGAAAAACTTCCTCTTCGGCGCCAAGGGCCGCGTCTACGACAGCAACAAGAATGAGTGGGTGTACCTAACCGGCGGCATCTGGAATCAGACTTCGCAGTCGTTCTCGTTCCCCGAGAAGGAAATAACAGAAGCGGCGCTCATCAGCCTGTGCGCCCGAGTGTTCACCGGCAACAACGGTTCCAAGCGCAAAATCCTCATCGGCGGCAGCCAACTCATCGAGTCGATCAACAAAGTGCAGTTCACCCGCGCCGTGGCCGCCGACAGCACGTTCGTGCGTTGGGGCATCAAGTTCCGCGAGATAACGTCGAACTTCGGCTCGCTCTATGTGCTTCACTCCGAAATCTTCGACCAGTGCGGCCACACCAACGATGCCTTCGTGCTCGACCCCGAGTATATCACCAAGTATTCGCACATTCCCTTCTCAAAAGAGCGTCTCGACTTGCGTTCCTCGGGCGTGCGCAATACCGACGCTGTTGTCCTCACCGAGGCTTCGTGCCTGGTGCTCCGTCATCCCGATGCGCACTTCCGCGTCTACGGCAAGTAACAACCCATAAGCAATTCTCGCGATGAAGAAATACACTTCTCAAGAGATGCTCGAAGCGTGGCGTCGCCGGCTCGGTTTCGACGACGCCCGCCTCGATTGCACCGTAGAACGCTTCGACGGCCGCGATGTCAATGCCGTCATCACCGACGCAATGCGCCAATGGTATCTCGGATTGCTTGACACCGCTCCCGCTCACCTGCTGCCTCGCCGCAAGGCGGCGTGCACGGTCGACGCAGTCGATGCCACCCGCCGCCTCGGCCGCGCAGCCCTCCCCGAGGACGCTCGTCGAGTGATTGAAGCCTCGTCGGGCCACTGGATTCTCAATGCCCGCCCGACAGATTTTGCCGAAGCCTTGCCGCGGCTCTATGCCATCGCATCGCCCTACATCAACGCTTCGGCCGCAGATCCGCTGCTCATAGTCGGCGACTCGGCGATCTACGCAGCGCCGGCCGAACAGGGCGACACCATAACGCTGAGCATCATCGCTCCGCCCGCCGACGGCTCCTACGAGCTCGACGAAAGCCTGATGGCAACGATCCCCGAACAGCTGTTCGAGGGCGAAGTATCGGCGGCCTTATAAATTTTATAAATCTTATAAGTCTTATATAAAAATTGCAATGGTAAGAAATCCGCAACTCCTTGCGCGAGCTTTCAATGCCTGGCTCGCAGCCTCAGATATGCGTCGCGCACGTCGTCGCCATCTGCGCTACACCTACGGCGACCAGTGGTGCGACCTCGTCGACGACCACACCGGCAACATCGTCACCGAGCGCTCGCTGCTCGTAAAGAGCGGCCGTTCGCCCCAAACCAACAACCTCATCCGCCAACTCGTCAAGACCATCGTCGGTCGCTATCGTAACCTCGCCGACGAAGGCGCGTTCTACGACAATACGCCCGGCAGCGTCGATTCGCGCAACCGTATGGCCGAACTCGACAGCCGCCTCCTCGAAGAATTTGTAATCTCGGGCTGCGCCGTGCAGCGAGTGTGCGCCGAGCGCCGCCCCGGCGGCGATGGCGTGTGGGTCGACAACGTCGATCCCGATGCCTTCTTTGTCAACTCCTACCGCGATCCGCGCGGTTTCGATATCGACTTCATCGGTATGCTCCACGATATGAGTCTGCCCGAAGTCATCAACCGCTTTGCCGGCGGTTCGCGCCGCCGCGCCGATGCCCTGCGCTCGCTCTACGGCTCTTCAATCGACGAAAATGCCGATATGCTGCAGCCCGACACGCCGGTGGGTGTTGCCACCCCGGCAGGCATCGATTTCTACCGCCCTCGTTCGGGGCGCTGCCGTGTCATCGAAGTGTGGCAGTTGGTCGGTCGGCCGGTCACCGATGCTTCGGGCCGCCTGCGAATGGATATGCGATGGATATCCACGTGGCTTGCTCCCGACGGTACGGTGCTGCTTGGCGAGCCGTCGCCGTGGCCTCACGGTTCGCATCCGTTTGTGGTGAAGATGTACCCGCTCACCGACGGCCAGGTGCATTCGTTCGTCGAGGATGTTATCGACCAGCAGCGTACCATCAACCGCCTTGTCGTTCTCATCGATTCGATGCTCGCTTCCTCGGCCAAGGGTGTGCTGCTCTATCCCGTCGACCAGATACCCAAGGGGATGAAATTCGACGACGTGGCCTCGATGTGGGCCAATCCCAACGCCGTTATCCCCGTGGCCGGGCAGGGGCGCGAGTTTCCGCGCCAGATGGTCAACAACTCGGCCGACTCGGGCGCTTACCAATTGCTCAATTTGCAAATGAAGCTCTTCGAGGACATTTCCGGCATCAGCGACGCCCTGCTGGGGCGCAACGTGTCGGCATCGACCGGTCAGGCGCTCTACGATGCGCAGGTGCGTCAGGCCGCCGTGTCGCTCACCGACCTGCTGGCGTCGTTCGCATCGTTTACCGACGAGCGTCGCGCCAAAGCCGACGCTATACTCGCATAGCGCGCCTAATTAAGGTTTATTAACTATTTTAGGCAACTTTTTCGATTGATTTTCGCCGCTAATCGAAAAAAGATAATTAACTTTGACCCGTGAATATCCATCGGATAAAACAACTGAAAATCGACCATTAATAACCTTAAAATACGCTTTATGAAGAAATCTTTACTTCTCGCTTCTATGGCCGCTCTCGCTATGACAGCAGCCGCTCAAGGTGTAGATCCCGCTTCTTACGCAGCTAAGGAAGGCTACCAACTTGAAAACCTTTGGCTTATGAGCGCCGGTAACGGCGAAAACGGTGTCGCTATGGGCGACTGGGCCGAACTCACTACACACATGGGCAACGCCGGCAAGGCCACTATGGCCACCATCCTCGGCGACAAGGTTTACATCGCTTGCTCGCAGTCGTATGTTGACGCAGTCGACGACAACGGTCAGCCCTATCAGGCACTCGACCACGTCGGTCACCTCGTAGTTCTCGACGCCGCTACCGGTAAGTTCGAAAAGGAACTCGCTCTGACACTCGACGGTGCTCGCTACGAAGGCCTCCTCTGCTGCAACTCTATCGGCCACGACAACTTCGGTCACCTCTGGACTTGCGGCTATGTAGATCCTACCTACGACGACGCTACAAACGTTGCAAAGCCCATGAAGCTTTATATGATCGATCCCGAGACCGGTGCTATGAAACTCGTCAACGCTTTCGAACTCGATGAAATCGAAGGCCCCGGCCACGGTGCTCGTGTCGACTACTACGACGTAATCGGTGACCTCACCGGCGAGCAGGCTCGCGCCGTCTTCATGGCTTGCCCCAACGGAATCAACTTCACATATGCTTGGGCTCTCGAACAGGGCGCAACAGAGTGGGGTATGCAGCCCGACGAATACATCTGCGTTCAGGCTCTCGATACCGATCCCGCCAACCAGACCGCATGGAACTACTCTCCTATGGTAAGCATCGTTGCCGATGACGAATTCAACGGCGATATGTACTACGTCGACGGTCACACAACTCGTCCCGCTCTCTACGACCGCGAAGGCGAAATGGTTGAATCACTCGCAGGTTTCCAGGAACTCGAAGAATGGGAAGAATTTATGCCCAACCTGCAGGCCAACGGCGTTCGCCAGATGCGTCTCAACGGTGTCGACTTCCTCGGCTACGCTGTCAAGTTCCCCGATGACAAGGATATGGGTGGTCAGATCGCTCTTATCAAGCTCGACGAAAACGGTTCGACTGAAAACGCAGTTCCCATGTGGACAATGCCCGAAGGCAAGCTCGGTATCCGCAAGGGTGAAGGTCGTTTCTCTCACACCATCGACTTCACTCCCGAATACACCGACGCCAGCGGCAAGCACGCTATCAACATCCTCATCTACAAGGATATGAACGGTGTAGGTCTCTATCGTCTCGCTGAAGAAGGCTTCCAGGCAGGTATCAACGATGTTATCGCCGACAGCGACGCTAACGCTCCCGTTGAATACTTCAACCTCAACGGTGTACGTGTACAGGGCGAACTCGTTCCCGGTCTCTACATCACCCGTCAGGGCAACAACGTAAACAAAGTCGTTGTTAAATAATCGCGAATAATACGCAATTATATACCGGGCAGCCTCGCCGATGCGGCGGGGCTGCCCTTTTTATTTGCATATCTCGCGGCAAAGCAGTAACTTTGCAGTCTGAAAATGTGGACAGATTTGGCTGCTTGCAACCACACGAAAAAATGCTAAAAAGTGACATTCACTCGATTGCACATCAATCGACGCATCGGCGTCAGATGATGCATAGCCAAATCGTCAGTTAAAAATTCGATTAGCTATGAACTACTTATTCACTTCAGAATCAGTGTCGGAAGGTCATCCCGACAAAGTTGCCGACCAGATTTCGGACGCCGTACTCGACGAATTTCTCGCCCGTGATCCCGACTCAAAAGTCGCTTGCGAAACTCTCGTCACCACCGGCCAGATTGTAATCGCCGGTGAAATACTTTCCAAATCGTATATCGACATCAACGGCACGGCTCGCCGTGTAGTCAAAGAAATCGGCTACAACCGCTCGGAACTCGGCTTCGACGCCGACTCGTGCGGTGTGCTGCTCGCCGTGCACGAGCAAAGTCCCGACATCAATCGCGGCGTGGAACGCGAAAGTCCCGAAGAACAGGGCGCCGGCGACCAAGGTATGATGTTTGGCTACGCTACGAACGAAACACCTATCTATTTGCCGCTTACGCTCGCGCTGAGCCACGCCATCCTTAAAGAACTCTCGGCCATTCGCCGCGAGGGTAAAGTGATGACCTACCTGCGCCCCGACGCAAAGAGCCAGGTGACGGTGGAATACACTGCTGACGGCCGCCCCGTGCGTGTCGACACCATCGTGGTATCGACCCAGCACGACGAGTTTATCACTCCCGAACAGAGTGGCAAGTCGCAGGCCGAATGCGATGCCGCCATGCAGCAGGCGATCGCCGCCGATGTCAAGAATATCTTGATGCCGCGCGTTATCGGCGTGCTGCCCGAAGGCATCCGCCACCTCATCGGCGATGACGTGAAGTTGCTCGTCAACCCGACCGGCAAGTTTGTGGTCGGCGGCCCCAACGGCGATACCGGCCTCACCGGTCGCAAGATTATCGTTGATACCTATGGCGGCCACGGCGCTCACGGCGGCGGTGCATTCTCGGGTAAGGACCCCTCGAAAGTCGACCGCTCGGCAGCATACGCCGCTCGTCACATAGCCAAGAACCTTGTCGCAGCCGGCGTCGCAGATCGCGCCCTGGTGCAGGTGGCCTACGCTATCGGCGTTGCAGAGCCTGTGAGCCTCAATGTCAACACTTTCGGCACGGCACATGTCGACCTCACCGACGGTGAAATCTCGCGCCGCGTGGCCGGGTTGTTCGATATGCGTCCGCACGCCATCATCGACCGCTTCAAGCTTCGCAACCCGATCTATCGCGAGACTGCCACATACGGCCACGTGGGCCGCACTCCGCGCACCGTCACCAAGGCGTTCAAGGCCGACGACGGTTCTACATTCACCCGCGAGGTGGAACTCTTCACGTGGGAGAAACTCGACCGTGTCGCCGACGTGAAGCAGGCTTTCGGCCTCTGATGTTGCCTCCGCCGCCGCAAAATGCGCATTATTTGCCCTTATAATTTTTGTTTTCGGCAAAAATGCCGTATCTTTGCGCGGTTATATGCGATTTTATGCGCAACACACTTGAATAATAATTTAAAAAACGCTAAATAAAATCAATGGCAACTCTTGAAAAAATCCGAAGCAAGTCAGTGCTGCTCTTTGTGATCATCATCGTGGCTCTGCTTGCGTTCATCCTCGGTGACTTCCTCACCTCGGGACGCACCTACTTCGGTGCGGGAACAGTTGTAGATCAGGCCGGCGACGCCAAGGTCGACTACAACGATTACCAGAATCAGATGAACCTGATGTCGGAACAGCGCCAGTCGCAGCAGACCGACAACGGTGTCCTCTCACAGCAAGTAATCCGCGATCTCCTCGTGGGTAAGATGCTCGAAAACGAGTACAAGAATCTCGGTATCGTCGTTACCGACAGCGAAATCTCCGCTGCCCTCACCGGCGCAAATCCTCATCCTGCTGCAGCACAGTTTATCCAGTATGTAGCCGCTCAGCTCGGTCTTCAGAACGCCACCGGCGCCGAAGTGTTCCAGGCAATCAACAATCCTCAGCGCTACAACCTTCCTGTTGAGGCTGCAGCACAGTTGAAGGACGCTTGGGTCAACCTCGAAGATCAGGTTGAACAGTACATCCTCCGCGACAAGTTCGACCGCTTGGTTCTCGGCCTTTTCACCGCCAACCAACTCGATGCCCGCAGCCGCTACAACGATGTTGCTACAACACGCCATATCGCATACGCAGTGAAGCCCCTGTCGACCATCGCCGATGACGATGTCACTCTCACCGACGACGACCTCAAGGCAGCTTGGGAAGAAAACAAGGGCATGTATCGCATCCGCGAAGAAGTTCGCTCGATCGATTACATCATGGTGCAGATTCAGCCCTCGCAGGCCGACCGCGCCGCAGGTCAGGAAGCAGTTGAAACAGCGCTTCTCGGCCTCCGCAATCAGGAAGGCACCGAAGCTGTGTCGAATGATTCGCGCTTCGTAGTCAACCGTGCATCGGCTCCTCGCGCTCGCATCAGCGACAACAATCTCAAGGCATTCCTCGACAGCGCTACGGTAGGTCAGGCTGTACGCCTCACCACAGTTGGTGACACCTATACATTGGCCAAGCTCATCGGCGTGACAACCGATGTGGACTCTGTCAACATCTCGGCTCTCGCACGTGCCGACCGCGGCAGCGTCGATTCGCTCCTCACCGCAGTCAACGGCGGCGCTTCGTTCGCATCGCTCATCGACAATGAAAATGTAGGCGGTCAGGACAGCACATGGGTATCGCTCGTAGGTGCCAACGTTCCCGAGAAGATTAAGTCAGCTCTCACTCAGAACGCCGTAGGTCAGGCATTCGTCATCACCGACAGCGTACAGGGTCAGGAAGTGCAGACACTCTACCGCGTGAACAGCCGTCGCAGCCCCGTCAACGTGTATGACGTAGCTACTGTAACATATACAGTCGATCCCTCGCAGGAAACACTCGCTCAGCTTTCGGGTGACCTCCGCACATTCGTATCGAACAACTCTTCGGCCGACGAATTCTCGAAGAACGCAGCTGAAGCAGGTTATACAGTCCTCGACGGCTTCGTATCGGTATCGTCGCCGATGGTTGCCCGTGGTGCAGGCGATTCGCGCAGCGTGGTCAAGTGGGTGATGGACGCCAAGGCCGGTCAGGTGATGCCCGTATATCAGGACAACAAGCAGACCTATATGCTCACCGTAGCCGTGAAGAATATCTACGACGGCGACTACTTGCCCTGGAATGCCGATCTTATCGCCGACCAGGTTCGCGCCAACGCTCTCAACAACAAGAAGGCTCAGATGCTCATCGAGAAGTATGCCGGCAAGGCTAAGGATGTGGCAGGCTACGCCAAGTTGATGGAAGTCGAGGCTCAGAACGGCGACGCTATGTTCAACGCTCCTATGCTTGCAACAATCGGCTTCAACGAAAGCGACCTTCAGGGTCTCGTTGCCGCTGCCAAGCCCAACACCGTGGTTGGTCCCGTGAAGGGCAACAACGAGGTTGTGGTATTCATGGTGACAGGCGAAGACAATCAGGGTCGTGAATATTCGTTCGACGAATATGCCGCTCAGTTCAACAACTCGCTGAACCTGCGCAATGCACAGCTCTTGCAGAACAATGATTATCTGAAGTTCCTCCTCCTGGGCAACACCAAGGAAAAGAACAACAGCCTCAAGTTCATCCAGGGTTTCGCAGAATAAGATACTATTCAAACCTAACCTAAAGAATATGAAGGCCGCGCTGCAGATAGCGCGGCCTTCTTTGTGTTATGTGGTTTACCGAGGATGTAGGGGCGAGCCTTTGGCCCGCCTGCCGTTGTTCAAACTCAATTAATTATATCACAGCGTATTGTGACATTAAAGGCATGCGAAACGCATGCCGCTACACATCCGTTAATGTGTTGTGATTCAATTATATTGAGGCGGGCGGACCACAGACTCGCCCCTACACCGGCATTGTTGAGCAAGCCGACATGTATGAGTAAAAACTAACGGGATGCATCGATTGATGCATCCCGTAACGTATGTGGTGGAGTATAGCGGACTCGAACCGCTCACCTCGACACTGCCAGTGTCGCGCTCTAGCCGGATGAGCTAATACCCCGATTTTGCTTTGCAAATTTAGGCGAATAATTTTAGCGGGCAAAATTTTTAGGGCGATTTAACACGTGTTGCGATTTGTTTTGATAATTTTAGCAATGCGACAATGTTATTTTCATTACCTTTGTTGTCGAAGCAGACGTGCCACAGGCACGTCCCTACAGGCAAACGATATTTGTCGTTTGTCGACCGATCATTTATTAACCCTTGCCGCCCGCGAGCGGCATAAATCTTGCAATCTGAATAAACCCATGAGGATCAGAAAATTACTTACCGCAATCGTAATGTTGTTCGCCGCTACGGCTGTAGCGACCGCCTCGGATGCACCCGTAGTTGTCGGTGCTGCCAAGACTTCCGAGTATGTGCCTATGCTTCAGGGTAAGCGTGTGGCTCTGTTCTCTAACCACACCGGAATGGTGGGCGACCGCCATACACTCGACATAATGCTCGAAGCGGGTATCAATGTCGTCACCATCTTTTCGCCCGAACACGGTTTCCGCGGCAAAGCGGATGCCGGCGAGCACGTGAGCTCGAGCGTCGACGAGCCGACCGGTATTCCTATCGCATCGCTCTACGACGGCAAGCGCCGCGGTCCTTCGGCTGAGGTGATGGAAAGCCTCGACATCATCGTATGCGATATTCAAGATGTGGGTTTGCGCTACTACACGTACTACTGTACGATGCTCGATCTGATGAGTGCGGCTTCGGAGCACGGCAAGGCATTTATGGTACTCGACCGTCCCAATCCCAACGGTATGACGGTTGACGGTCCGATTCTCGATATGAAATACAAGTCGGGGGTAGGGCGTCTGCCTATTCCCGTGGTTCACGGTATGACGCTCGGCGAACTTGCTCGCATGATTGTCGGCGAGGGCTGGCTCAACAACGGCAAGGATGCTACGCTCGACCTTACGGTCATTCCTTGCGACAACTACACTCACTCGACACGTTATGTGCTGCCGGTAGCTCCGTCGCCCAACCTGCGCACGATGCACGCCATCTACCTCTATCCGTCGATGTGCTACTTCGAGGGTACGCCCGTGTCGCTCGGCCGCGGTACGGATGCTCCGTTTGAAATCTACGGACATCCGGATTTCAAGAACGGTACGTTCGACTTCACTCCGCAGAGTGTCGACGGCGCCAAGAATCCGCCGCTGCTCGGCCAACTTTGCCACGGTCGCGACTTGCGAGGTCTCGACGACGAGGAAATCATCGCCAAGGGTCTCAACCTCGAATATGTGATCGATGCTTACCGCTCGACAGGCCTTGGCGAAAAGTTCTTCACCCCGTTCTTCGAGAAGCTTATCGGCCGCGGCGACATCCGCACGATGATTATGAACGGTGCGTCGGCCGATGTGATCGAAGCCACGTGGACGGATGATGTGGCGGCTTTCCGCCTTCAGCGTGCGCCGTATCTGTTGTATGCGGAGTGAAAAGACCCCAATATTGAATCAATAATTAAGACACAGAATAACTAAGAAAAATATAATAGGATAAACAAATGTCACTTCCGGTAATTGTAATCATCACCATTGCGGCCTATTTTGCGCTGCTGATGCTTGTGTCGTACTTCGCTTCGCGCGGGTCGGACAACTCCACGTTCTTCACCGGCAATCGTCAGGCTCCGTGGCCGGTGGTTGCATTTGCCATGATCGGTGCCGCCATTTCGGGCGTCACGTTCATATCCGTGCCGGGTATGGTGGCCGCCAAGGGGTACTCCTATTTGCAAATGGTGCTCGGCTTCATCGTGGGCTACTTCGTGATAGCTTTCGTGCTGGTGCCGATGTTCTATAAGCGCAATCTCATCTCTATCTACGGCTATCTCGAAGAACGCTTCGGAGTGAGCACCTATCGCTCGGGCGCGTGGCTGTTCTTCGTGTCGAAGATGCTCGGTGCGGCAGTGCGTTTCTTCGTAGTGTGCGCCGTGCTGCAGTTGCTTGTGTTCGATCCGCTGCACATTCCGTTTGTGTTCAACGTCATCGTCACCATCGCTCTGATATGGCTCTACACCGTGCAGGGCGGCGTGAAGACGCTCATCTGGACCGATACACTGAAATCGTTCTGTCTCATCATGTCGGTGGTGCTGTGTATCTACTTTGTGGCCAAGAATCTCGGCTTCTCGTTTGGCGCGATGGTCGATGCCATTGCCGCCGATCCCTCGTCGAAGATGTTCTTCTTCGATGATCCGATGGCCGGCACCTACTTCTGGAAGCAGTTCCTCGCCGGCGTGTTCATGGCTATCGCCACCAACGGCCTCGACCAGGATATGATGCAGCGCAACCTCTCGTGTCGCGACTCGCGTCAGTCGCAGAAGAATATGATTGTCAGCGGCGTGTTGCAATTCTTTGTCGTGGCACTGTTCCTGTTGCTCGGTACATTGCTTGTCATCTTCCTCAACCGCAACGGTATCGACCTGCCGTCGAAGAGCGATGAAATCTTCGGTATGGTGGCAACGCATCCCTCGATGCCTATCGTAGTAGGTATTCTGTTTGTCCTCGGCCTTATCTCGGCGGCGTATTCGGCAGCCGGTTCGGCTCTGACGTCGCTCACAACCTCGTTTACCATCGACATCCTCAGCGCCCACAAGCGCCAGAGTCAGGAGCAACTTACTCGCACACGCAAGCTCGTTCACTTGGGTATGTCGGCCTGCATGGGCCTGGTCATCATCGCCTTCTACTACCTGAGCGATGCCGACGCCATCTCGGCCGTCTACACATTGGCTTCATATACCTACGGCCCGATTCTCGGATTGTTTGTCTACGGCATGTTCTGCCGTCGCGGCGTGCACGATCGCTTCGTGCCCGCGGTGTGCATCGCATCGCCCGTGCTGTCGTACTTCATCCAATGGGGGTTGCGCGATATGTGGGGCTATGAAATGAGCTTCGAGTTGCTGTTGCTCAACGCATTGCTCACCTGCTGCGGACTGGCGTTGCTGTCGCTCGGCGCGAAACCCGCGTCCGAGGCAAAGACCAAGTAAGCCATGGCACGCGAAGCATTTGCGCGATGCCTGTGGCTGGTCGATACCATCCGCCGCTACAAGCGCATCACGCGCCGCGAACTCGGCGAGTGCTGGAAGCGGTCGAGCATTGCCGACGGCCGTATGTTCTCGCGCCGCACGTTCTTCAACTATCGCGATATGGTGGAGGAGTTGTTCAATATCAACATCCTCTGCGACCAGTCGACCTACGAGTACTACATCGAGGAGGTGCCGGCCACGCGCGGCAGCAGCGAGTGGCTCATCAACTCAACGATGGTCAATAATCTGCTTACCAACTCGCGCGACATAGCTCACCGCATATCGCTCGAAAATGTGCCGTCGTCGCTCGAATACCTCGATGCGGTCATCGACGCCATCCGCCAAAGCCAGATTATCCGCTTCGAGTATCACGCCTACAATCGCTTTGCGCCCAAGGAGATAACGCTCGAACCGTACTTTGTGAAACTGTTCAAGCAGCGGTGGTATGTGGTGGGCTTCAATACGGCCGACGATTGCATCAAGACCTATGCTCTCGACCGCGTGAAGTCACTCGCCATGCTCGCCGACAAGTTTGAGATGCCGGACGATATAGTGCCCGAAACGTATTTCCGCGATGCCTACGGCATCGTGGTGTCGAAAGGCGAGGTAAAAAAAGTGGTCATTCGCTGCGATCCCGGTCAGGCAAAGTACTTCGCCGCTCTGCCGTTGCATCATTCGCAGCAGCAGACCGTGGCCGACAGCTACTCGCTGTTTACCATGTACTTGCGCATCACCGACGACTTCGTGTCCGAACTCCTGTCGCACGGCAGTCGCATCACCGTCCTCGAACCGCCCGAACTCCGCGCCCGCATCATCACCGAACTCACCGCCACGCTTGAGAATTACGATTGATTTTTCGCATAATATTTGCGCTTAATCTTGAAAACGTGTAAAATCGGGCATTCGTTAATCTTGAAAACGTGAATTATCGAATATTGACGTAATACGATATCCGATGGGTGTAGCGGCATGCGTTTCGCATGCCTTTAATGAGTAATGCCCCGTTGTGCAGCTTGCAATTTTTTTGTAACTTTGTGGCGAATATTGACTTTTACGTAAATACGATATGAATGTACTTGAACTCAGCGAACAGGAAATCATCCGTCGCAACTCTCTCCAGACTATGCGCGATATGGGCATCGAGCCTTATCCCGCAGCCGAATATGTGGTAACCGGTCACAGCGAGGAGATCAAAAAGACATTTGAGGACGACGCGCCTCGCCGCGAGGTGAGCGTAGCCGGCCGCATCATGGGTCGTCGCATCATGGGCAAGGCTTCGTTTGTCGAGCTTCAGGATGCCGAAGGCCGCATCCAGGTGTACATCTCGCGCGACGAAATTTGCCCCGGCGAGGACAAGGAAATGTACAACACTGTGTTCAAGAAACTTCTCGATATCGGCGACTTCATCGGCGTCAAGGGCTATGTGTTCCGCACACAGACCGGTGAAATCTCCGTGCATGCCGCCGAGCTTACTGTGCTGAGCAAGTCGCTCCGTCCGCTGCCCGTTGTTAAGATGAAGGACGGCGTGGCTTATGACACATTCGATGATCCCGAGCTGCGCTACCGTCGCCGCTACGTGGACCTCGTGGTAAATGACGGCGTAAAAGAAATATTCCTCAAGCGCACCAAGGTGTACACCTCCATGCGCGAGTACTTCAACAATGCCGGCTACGTGGAAGTGGAGACACCTATCCTCCAGTCGATTCCCGGCGGTGCATCGGCGCGTCCGTTTATCACTCACCACAATGCACTCAACATCCCTCTGTACCTCCGTATCGCCGACGAACTCTATCTGAAGCGTCTCATCGTGGGCGGCTTCGAAGGTGTGTACGAGTTCTCGAAGAACTTCCGCAACGAGGGTATGGACCGCACGCATAATCCCGAGTTTACCTGTATGGAAATCTACGTTTCCTACAAGGACTACAACTGGATGATGACATTCACCGAGCATATGCTCGAAAAGATATGTATGGACGTCAACGGAACGACCGAAGTGCGCGTGGGCGACAACGTCATCTCGTTCAAGGCCCCGTTCCCGCGCGTCACCATGGCTCAGGCTATCAAGGACTTCACCGGCTACGATATCACCGGTATGGACGAAGCCGCCCTGCGCGACGTCTGCAAGAAACTTGATATCGAAGTCGACGAGACTATGGGTAAGGGCAAGCTTATCGACGAAATCTTCGGCGAGAAGTGCGAAGGCAACTACATACAGCCCACATTCATCACCGACTATCCCATCGAGATGTCGCCGCTGACCAAGCGTCACCGCAACAATCCCGAACTCACCGAACGCTTCGAACTCATGGTCAACGGCAAAGAATTGGCCAACGCCTATTCGGAACTCAACGACCCGATTGACCAGTACGAACGCTTCGTGGAGCAGATGCGCCTTGCCGACCGCGGCGATGACGAAGCAATGATTATCGACGGCGACTTCATCCGCGCCCTCGAATACGGTATGCCTCCCACATCGGGTATGGGTATCGGTATGGATCGCCTCGTGATGCTTATGACCGGCCAGACCACCATTCAGGAGGTCCTTCTCTTCCCGCAGATGCGTCCCGAAAAGGTCGAACGCCGCGACAAGCCCGAAGCATTCACCGCCATCGGTGTGCCCGAAGAGTGGGTGGCCCCCCTGCAGAAGGCAGGCGCGCTGACTGTGGCCGCTCTTGCCGAGGTGGTTCCCGGCAAGATGGTGCAAGAGCTGTTGGCTATCAATAAGAAGTACAAACTCGGATTGAAGAATCCCGTACCCGCCGACATTCAGGCCTGGGTAGATGCCGCCAAGGCTTCGCTGCCCGTAGCAGAATAATTTTTTTTCAAACCGTTCCCGAATCATAATCAAAATATAAAGGCCTGCCCATGACTCCATTAGGAAACATAGCAGTGCTCGGTGGCGGCAGTTGGGCCACCGCCCTGGCAAAGCTGTTGTTGCATAACTGCGACAACATATCGTGGTATATGCGCCGCGACGACCGCATCGAAGAGTTTCTGCGCTTGGGACACAACCCGGCGTACCTCACCGATGTCAATTTCGACACTCTGCGCATACGCTTCTCGTCGGATATCAATGAGGTGTGCGCCGCAGCCGACGTGCTGCTGTTGGCCATGCCGTCGCCCTATTTCAAGTCGCACACCGACAAGATAACCGTGCCGCTTGCCGACAAGACTATTGTGTCGGCCGTCAAAGGCATTGTGCCCGACGACAACCAACTCATCACCGACTATATGGTCGATCACTTCGGCGTGGACCACAATCGCGCCTTGGTCATCTCCGGCCCTTGCCATGCCGAGGAGGTGGCGCTCGATCGTCCGTGCTACCTCACCATCGGTTGCCACGACATTGACCTTGCTACGGAATTCGGCAAGACTATCAACTCCAAGCATACCCACACCATTGCATCGACCGACGTCGAGGGCATCGAATACGCCGCCGTGCTCAAGAATGTCTATGCCATTGCTGCCGGCATCATCCACGGTATGAAGCGCGGCGACAACTTCCTCGCCATGCTCGTGTCCAATGCTATCCGCGAGATGGAACGCTTCGTAGGCGCTGTGGCTCCGCGCGAACGCTGCATCTGCGATTCGGTGTATCTCGGCGACCTGCTGGTGACATCGTATTCGCGCAACCACAACTTCGGTTCGATGATCGGCAACGGCTACTCCGTGACAGCCGCTCGGATGGAAATGGAGCAGACCGCCGAAGGCTACTACGGCGTGAAGTGCATCACCGACATCAACAAGAAGTACGGAGTGGATATGCCCATCCTCGATGCCGTATACAACATATTGTATCGCAACATCTCCCCCGCCAAAGCCCTGTCCAAACTCTCCGGTTCGTTCAGCTGACATTGACAGCAATATAGTCATTCACATAACATATGAGTACCGAGGCTACCTCTACCCACAGCGACGCTGTTGTAATCATCCCGATGTACAACGAGCGCGAGAATGCGGCGGCAATCATCGATGCCGTCCTTGCCCTTGAACATCAATTCGACATCCTTGTCATTGACGACAATTCGCCCGACGGCACGGCCGCTATCGTGAAGGATGCGATGGCCGCTCACCCCGACCGCGTGCATATCATCGAACGCACGGGCAAACTCGGCCTCGGCACGGCTTATATCACCGGCTTCAAGTGGGCTATCGCTCACGGCTACGACTACATCTGCGAGATGGATGCGGACTTTTCGCACAACCCTCTCGACCTGCTCAAACTCTACACGGCCACGGCCGTCGACGGCGCCGATGTGGCCGTAGGTTCGCGCTACGTGACGGGCGTCAACGTGGTGAACTGGCCCATGGGACGTGTGCTGATGTCGTACTACGCATCGAAATATGTGCGCATCGTCACCGGTATGCCGGTGCACGACACCACGGCCGGATTTGTCTGCTATCGCCGCCGCGTGCTCGAAGCACTCGACCTCGATGCCATAAAGTTCAAGGGCTATGCGTTCCAGATCGAGATGAAGTTCACGGCCTACAAGTACGGCTTCCGCGTGGTGGAAGTGCCTATCATCTTCGTCAACCGCGTGCTCGGAACATCGAAGATGAGTTCGGGCATCTTCGGCGAGGCCGTTTTCGGCGTCATCCGCCTGAAGTGGAACAGTCTGTTTAAGAAATTTCCCGATTACTCCAAGCAGTGAAGCTGCTGATTCACAACGCCCGGATAGCCGACGGTATCGCGGCGGACGCCTACACCGGTTGGGTGTCGGTCGTTGACGACACCATCGAAGCCGTAGGCTGCGGCGAGGCTTCGCAGTTCGATATTGATGCCGCCGATGAGGTGGTGGACGCCTGCGGCGATGTACTGATGCCCGGCGGCATCGACTGTCATGTGCATTTCCGCGAGCCCGGGCTTGAATCCAAAGCCACCATAGCTTCCGAAAGCCGTGCGGCACTTGCCGGCGGCATCACTTCGTTCATAGATATGCCCAACACCAAGCCGACGACCACCACGATCGAGGCTTGGAAGGACAAGATGGAGCGTGCAGCCGCTTCGTCGGCGATAAACTATGCTTTTATGCTCGGCGCCACGGTCGACAACCTGACGGTGCTGCAACGCGCCGACTACAGCCGCGTGGCAGCCGTGAAGGTATTTATGGGGTCGTCGACAGGCGGTATGCTTCTGAGCGATGACAGCGCCCTGCGGGCGGTGTTTGCCGACCAGCCGGCACGCGTGGTCGTCCATGCAGAGGATCAAAGCATTATCGATGCCAACACGGCGCTATTCTCGCCGATTGCCGACCCCGAAAACATGATGTGGCACACGCGCCTGCGCTCGTCCGAAGCCTGTGTCCGCGCCACCGAGCGAGCCATGGAACTTGCCGCACGCTACGGCACGCGTCTGCACATAGCGCACCTCACCACACGCGAGGAAGTGGCACTGTTCGATCCCTCACAGTCTCCAGTCGGACGCGCTATCACGGCCGAGGTGTCGCCCCACCATTTGCTGTTTACGGCCGACGACTATGCCCGTCTCGGCTCGCGCATAAAGATGAATCCGGCGGTGAAGTACGCCGCCGACCGCGAAGCCCTGCGCCGAGGATTGGCTGAAGGCCGCATCGACATCGTGGCCACCGACCATGCTCCGCACCGCCTCGCCGACAAGCAGGGCGATGTGTTCCGCGCCGCTTCGGGTGCGCCGATGGTGCAGTTCTCGTTGCCGGCTGTGATGACGATTTATGGCGGTGATGCCGCCTTTGTGGCACGCCGCATGGCCGCCGCTCCGGCGGCGCTCTATGGCATAGAGCGCCGTGGACGCTTGGCGGCAGGATGTTATGCCGATATGGTGCTGATGCATCGCCGTGACGTGCCGCACGTTGTCAGCGATGACGATGTGCTGAGCCTGTGCGGTTGGACGCCGCTCGTCGGCACCGCACTCGATTGGGAAGTGCGTCGCACGTGGGTCAACGGCACAGCCGGCCGGCCACAGCCGTTGCGATTTGCATCCGAATAATTTTGTGTAGCGGCGAGCCTTTGGCCCGCCGTCAACGCCACATTGCGAACGGAAATTTCCCACGGATCTCACAGATTTTCACAGATATTTTTTGACGTCCAACCTGTACGGACGTGCCTTTGGCACGTTTTTAACGTAACATCATTCACGACCGCCAACGCCGGGCGGGCCGCAGGCTCGCCCCTACGCCCACATTTGAAAATCACTCCACTATTCTTCCGACGATGCGGATGCTGCGCATCGGCTGCATGGGGTCGTTGGTGACGACGGTGACTGTGGCGTTGATGATGCCGGCGGGGGGTTGCGTCGGATCGACGGTGACGCCGACCGTGGTTTTCTTACCTTTCTTGATTGATGAATCCTTGGGCTGAACTACCGTGATGCCGTCGTCGTAGGAATAGATGCGGCGGATTTCGAGGCGGTCGTGGCCGACGTTGCCGAGAGTGAACGAGCCGCCGACCGGTCCGCCGCTGCGGCTGATGTCGCCGAGGTCTACGAAGTCGCTGTCGGTGTACGACATAGGCGCATTCTGCATCTTGTCGGCATCGAGGCCTGTGAAGTCTTCGTTGACGGTGATTGTCACCGGTACGGTGAATTGGCCTTCATCGGTGGCGAGCACGAGAGTGTCCTGCATCATACCGTAGAAGTCGCAGCGGCCGCTGTTGACGTAGGTGACGAGCGTGATTTGTTCGCCCGGCGACACGGCTTCGGGTGAGGGTATGACGTCGGCCCAACGCGGTTTGCTTGCCACGGTGATGCGCAGCGAGTCGTTGCCGGCATTGTATGCGTCGGCGTAGACGGTCTTGATTTGCCCCTTGGTGACTTCGCCGAGCATCAGTGTGCCGTGTGCCAGGCGCAGGCTGCCGAAGTCGACGGGATAGCGCAGCGCCACGGTTTCGGTCGTGGCGACGACGATGCCCGAGATTTCAAGACGCGTCTTGCGCGGCGTGGCCGAAGTCTCGACTGTGATCGATTTCTCGAAGCGCCCGGGGCGCGCCTTGGGGTCGTACGACACTTCGAGAACGGCGGTGTCGCCGGGCGCAATCGATGCGGTCGGGTATTTGGGACGCGTGCAGCCGCAGGTGGCGCGTGCGGCAACGATAGCTGCCGGCTCGGGTCCGTCGTTGACGAGACGGAATGTGCATGTGGCAAGGCCGTCCTCCTCGGCTATGGTGCCGAACGAGTGGCGAGTTTCGAGCCAATGGACGTGGCTCTCGCCGGCGGCGGCAAATGCCGTGAGGGCGAGGCCTGCTATGAGGGGGAGTGAATGCAGTTTCATCAATGTCAGTTTTCGATGCGGAGTTGGATGCCGTTGAGTTTGCGGTAGAGGTCGAGGGCGTAGACGTCGGTCATGGCGCTGACGTGGTCGAGCACGGCCTGTATGCGGCCGAAGAGCGTCGGCGCCGACACATCGTACTGCCCCGGGAACTTTGCAAGCAGCAGTCGCGAGTAGTTGAGTTCGGGGTTGAGAACCGCCCCGATGAGCTTTTCGAGCAGGAAGGTGATGATATGGTTGCCGGCAATCTCGATGTCGACCACATCGCTCGCGCGATAGATTTTGGCCCACGATATGGCATTGCAGCGGGCGTAGCCGTCGCGTTCGAGCGTCGGAATATGGCCGAGCAGCGGGCCTTCCATAGTGCCGCGGAGTATCTCGTCCTCGTGGTCGACGAATGCCTCGGCACATCGGTGCACGAGGATGCCTACCACGCACGAGCGCAGGTACACTATCTTCTCGTTGGGGTCGGCCACCTTTTCGAGAATTTCGGCGATGTGGGCTTGGCGCTCGGCCGGGAAGTACGACATAAAGGCGTCGATGACCTCGCGCGTGGAGAGAATCTTGAGCTTGTGGGCGTCCTCTATGTCCATCACTTCGTAGCATATGTCGTCGGCGGCCTCCACGATGTAGACCAGCGGGTGGCGGGCGTAGCGTATCGGCTC
>CALKKU010000030.1 GCA_937995285.1 uncultured Bacteroidales bacterium
CGCTGAGCGGATTTTCCACGGGCGACAACATCATCAATGCCGATGTAGACCTCACAATCCTCGCGGCAGGCTTCAAGGCATTCGGCGGCTACAACACCGTTTCGATCGACGCACGCACCAACGTCGCCCTCTCACTGCCCTACTCACTCTTTGAATTTGCCAAGAACACCGGCAACAAAACCTACCTCATCGACGACATCAACGTACATGCACTGTCGTTCGTACAGTTGGCGTTCGGCCACTCGCGCGACATCAACAACAAACTGCGCATTGGCGGCAAACTAAAAATGCTCTTCGGTGCTGCTCGCGGCGACGTGCAGATCACCGATCTGCGTGCCGACCTCGCCGGCGAGAATCAGTGGACAATGTCAGGTCACGCCCGTGCGAACGTATCGATGAAAGGCTTCACCTACAAGCAGAAAACCAAAGAATACAAGCAGGGCGACAAAGGCACATACCAATATGTCAACGACGTTGATGTCAGCGGCGCCGGAATCGGCGGCTTCGGCGTGGCTCTCGACCTTGGCGCCGTTTACACCATCAACAGCGACTGGCGCGTGAGTGCGGCACTCATCGACCTCGGCTTCATCAGCTGGTCCAACAATATGGAAGCCGTCAACAGTCAAGACACATTCGTTTTCGACGGCTTCCACGACATCTCAGTCAAAAAGAACGATGAGAACGGCAACCTCAAAGACAATTCATTCAAAGCACAAGGAGACAAATACTCCGACCAACTCGCCGACTTTGCCAACCTCACCGACCAAGGCGACCAAGGCAGCCGCACCACAGGCATCGGCGCCACACTCAACGTAGGTGCCGAATACACCCTGCCCGTCTACCGCCCGCTCACATTCGGCCTCCTCAGCTCCACACGCTTCAACGGCCGATACACTTGGACCGAAGGCCGTCTGAGCGCCAATGTAGCTCCGCTCAAGTGGCTCGACGGCGGCATTAACTTCGCCGCCAACAACTACACCGCAAGCTTCGGATGGGTACTCAACATCCATACCAAAGGCCTCAACGTGTTCGTCGGTATGGACCACCTGATCGGAAAGATGAGCAAAGAGTTCATCCCGCTCAGCTCCAATGCCTCAGTCAACCTCGGCTTCAACGTAGCATTCTAAGACCACCGAATAACAATGACACCCGCCCCACGGCGACGGACTTCCGCCGCCGTGGGGCTTTTGTTAACCGCCTACCGCTACACTACCGTAGCAATGTTTACGACTAACATAGAGCCTCATAGAAATTATAAGACTTATTATATACCTTTGCTCAATAATCACGATAACAACCTTAATTACAATGAACAAAAAATTAATCGCAATGGCGGCGGTAGCGATAATATCACTGCTGTCAGCCGTAGGCCTGCAAGCCGAACAATCCGGCCAATGCGGCGACAACGTCTTCTGGACCCTCGACGACAACGGCACCCTAACCCTCACCGGCTCAGGGGATATGTACGACTATGATTATAACCCGAAAACGCCACTATGGATCGGAGAAAACATACACAGCGTTATTATATCCGATGGAATAACGTCTATTGGAGATTATGCATTCTATTGCTGCTACGGACTGACAAATATCGAAATCCCAAAATCCGTAAAGAAAATTGGAATATCCGCATTTACAAATTGCATAAAACTAAAGAGCATAGATATTCCAATTGGAGTAACTGAAATTAAAGATCGTACTTTCTTCAATTGTAAAATCTTGTCAAGCATAAAAATACCTGACACTGTAATAAAAATTGGAGAATCAGCTTTCGATGAATGCCATGATCTAACCTATGTCAAAATTCCTGATTCCGTAACTAAAATCGGAGAGTATGCATTTGCAAGATGCGGACTGAATGAAGTTGTCATTTCCAATTCACTGACAGAAATTGAAAATCATACATTTTCCGGTTGTTCTAATTTAACAGACGCAGTAATACCAAACTCAGTAACAGCAATCGGAAATGCCTCATTCTACAATTGCAGCAGCCTAAAAAATATAGTGCTTTCAAACTCTGTGACAGTAATCGAAGATAGCGCATTCAGCGGCTGCACCAGTCTGACAAATATAACATTTCCAAAATCATTAACTAAGATCGGCTATGGATCATTTTACGGTTGTAGCAGTTTGGAAAGCATAACATTCTCAAATTCATTGACCGAAATTGAAAATTTAGCATTTCATAACTGTAGCAGCTTAAAAAATATAATATTTTCAAATTCAATAACTAAGATTGGCTATGAATCTTTTGCCGGTTGCAGTAGTTTGGAAAGTATTACATTGCCAAATTCATTGACCGAACTAAAAATGGCCTTTAATGGATGCAGACTTACAAAAATTATATGTGAAGCCATCAATCCGCCAATCGTATATTCTAACACATTCGATGGCATTGATTTGAAAACTTGCTTGCTTTATGTCCCGAAACAAGCGCTGAAATTATATCGGACAAAATGTACATGGAGTAAGTTTAAAAATATTTATGCATATGATGACAACTCCATTGGCGTACCCCAATCAGGACAATGCGGAGATAATGTCTTTTGGACTCTTGACAATGGCATGCTATCCATAAATGGCACCGGAAATATGCAAGATTATGATTATTACAATGATGATATCAGTGGATTGGCTCCTTGGTTTGGCAGTTTAATAACCTCTGTAAACATTTCCGATGGAATAACATCTATTGGAGATTACGCATTCTTTAGTTGTCATGGACTTACAAATATCGAAATTCCTAAATCTGTAAAGGAAATTGGGGTATACGCATTCTATGACTGCAGGGACATGATTAACATCAATATACCTAATTCCATATACGAAATTAAAGAAGGATCCTTTTACGGTTGTAATTCCCTGACAAATATAAACATTCCGAATTCTGTGTCATCTATTGGTAATTATTCATTTTTTGACTGCTCAAGTCTGGAAAGTGTACAGATACCTGAATCTGTTATAGATATCGGCTCACAAGCATTTGCATACTGCGAGAATCTCAAGGAAGTCACTTGCGAAGCCGTCAATCCTCCGAGCATATGGTCGTGCTCGTTCAGTGGCGTCGATAAAGACATTTGCAAACTGTATGTACCCGAGCAATCAGTCGAACTGTACCGAAGAGCATTCGGATGGAAAGACTTCGGCTACAACATCTACGGCGGCACCATCGATGCCACAATCGGAGCAGAAGTCATCACCACAATCAACAACGGCACACTCACAATCGAAGGCACCGACGACAACGCCACCGTGGAAGTCTACAACATCGCCGGCCAAGCCGTTTACAGCGGCACAGCCAAAACCATCCCGCTACCCACTCCCGGCGCATACATCATAAAAATAGCAGGCAAAGTCCTGAAACTTACCGCCAACTAACAGACCTGATTATTTGCGCTTGTGCCGGGAGGGTTCTTTGCGGCCGAAGAGGCGGGAGATAAGGTCGGGACGATGCAGGCGGTGCAGCGAGCGCTCTATATCCATACGGTAGTTGCGGTCGTACCAGAAGAAGTATTTGCGTTGTGCCAACTTTTCTTCGGGACGGATAGCGGTAAAAATTTTCTCACCGGTGTAGGGATGCACGCCGCTGTAATATATCTCGGTGGCTACGGTCATAGGTGTAGGGGTGAAGTCCTGCACCTGTTCGAGGTGGAAATTGAGGTCGCGTGTCTTGGCGGCAAGTAGTGCCATATCGAGTTCGTGACATCCCGGATGGCTCGAAATAAAGTATGGAATAAGTTGCTGCCGCAGACCGTGCTTTCGATTGACCTGATCGAATATCTCATTGAACTGTCCGAACAAATCGAACGACGGCTTGCGCATAATGTGAAGCACGGCATCCTCGGTATGCTCGGGCGCCACTTTCAATCGGCCCGACACGTGGTTGGAAATCAGTTCTTCGTTGTAACGACGATTGACAGTATCGATGTTCTTGTCGCCGGTCGGGTGCATCGACAGGTCGTAGCGCACACCACTGCCTACGAACGACTTCCTCACGCCCGGCAAGGCATCGACACTGCGGTAGATATCGAGCAGTGCAGAATGGTCTGTATTAAGATTCTTGCACACGGCCGGATGCAGACATGACGGACGCTTGCACATTGCACACAACGACTTATCCTTGCCGCCGAGCGTGTACATATTGGCCGACGGGCCTCCGAGATCGCTGATGAAGCCTTTGAAGTCGGGCATGCGCGTCACCTGCTCGGCTTCGCGCATAATCGACGCCTTCGAGCGCGAGGCAATGAACTTGCCCTGATGCGCCGATATGGTACAGAATGCACAGCCTCCGAAGCAGCCTCGGTGCATATTCACCGAATGGCGTATCATAGTGTATGCCGGAATCTCCTTACCCTTGTAGCGCGGATGCGGCAAACGGGTGTACGGCAAATCGAATGCCACGTCAATCTCGCCCTGACGCATAGCCGGGTACATCGGATTGACTTTCACGGCCACATCATCGCAGGCTTGCCACAGTGTCGCTCCGCCGTCCATAGTGTTGCTTTGTTGCTCTATGTGGCGGAAGTTGGCACTTTGCAGCGCCGCATCGCGTCGGCAGTCGCGCCACGAATTGAGAACAATGTCAGTAGCTGACGATTCGGCAGGTACTTCCGACAGCGGACGGCGCACCACACTCTGGCGCATATCCGTTATGTCCTCAATGCGTTCTCCGGCATCAAGTCGGCGAGCCAATTCAACAACACTTTGCTCACCCATACCATAGAGCAGCATATCCGCTTTGGTATCGAGCAGAATTGACGGGCGAAGGCGGTCCTGCCAGTAATCGTAGTGCGACAAGCGTCGTAGCGACGCCTCTATACCTCCAGCCACCACGGGAACATCCGGATATAAACGTTTGAGAATATCAGTGTAGACTATCGTAGGATAATCGGGGCGTGCGCCGTGTCGACCGCCGGCCGTATAGGCATCGTCGCTGCGACGGCGGCGTGCGGCCGTGTAGTGATTGACCATCGAATCCATCGCTCCCGCAGACACGCCGAAGAACAGACGCGGACGCCCGAGTTTTGTAAAATCGCGGAAGTCGCCGTGCCAATCGGGCTGCGGCACGATAGCAACATTATAGCCTTCGTGCTGAAGTATACGGCCTATCACGGCCGCTCCGAACGAGGGATGATCGACATAGGCATCGCCGGAAAATATTATCACGTCGATATGATCCCAACCCAAAGCCTTAACCTCCTTGGCCGATGTCGGCAACCACGACGACAGCGACAGGTGCGCATAATCGACGTACGGCTCGGTGCGGCGGTTGTTGTTTGTATGACTGTTCTTACTCATAAATCACTGCATCTCCTGCAATCGGGCTTCAAGTTTTATAATCTCGTCGCGCAGACGTGCGGCTTCAATAAATTCCATATCCTTGGCGGCCTGCAGCATCTGCTCGCGCAGACGTGCAATCGAACGCGACAACTCGTCGACATTCATATACGACACCACAGGATCTGCAGCAATATTGACATCGGATGTGTACTCGTTGGAATACGGGATATATTCCACTTTACTGTGGCGACTCTTGCCGCGAACAGCCTTTGCAGGCATCGCCACATCATCGGGATCTTCGCGACCAACGATTGCATTGCGGACTTTTACGATAGCCTTGGGCGTGATGCCGTGAGCCTCGTTATAGGCAAGTTGGATACTGCGACGACGTTCGGTTTCGTCGATAGTCTGCTGCATCGACTCGGTAATCTTGTCGGCATACATAATGACTGTGCCGCCGAGATTACGCGCCGCACGCCCTACGGTCTGTGTGAGCGAGCGATGCGAACGCAGAAAGCCTTCCTTGTCGGCATCGAGAATGGCCACGAGCGACACTTCGGGCAAATCGAGACCCTCGCGAAGCAGGTTGACGCCAATCAACACGTCGTACACACCGGCTCGCAAGTCGTCGAGAATCTTTATGCGATCCATTGTCTCGACATCGCTGTGTATATACGCCGTCTTGATCTTATTCTTGAGGAAATAGTCGTTGAGTTCCTCGGCCATGCGCTTGGTAAGCGTGGTGACGAGTGTGCGCTCGCCCTTCTCCACGCGCTCGGCAATTTCTTCCATAAGGTCGTCGATCTGGCCGTTGGACGGACGCACCTTGATTATCGGATCGAGCAAACCGGTCGGGCGAATTACTTGCTCTACGATGACGCCTTCACTCTTGGCCAACTCATAATCGGCCGGAGTGGCGCTTACGTAGATTGTCTGATGCGTCATTGCCTCAAACTCATCGAAGGTCAACGGACGATTGTCGAGAGCCGCTGCAAGGCGGAATCCGTAGTTGACGAGATTGGTCTTGCGCGAGAGGTCGCCGCCGAACATAGCTCGAATCTGAGGTATTGTAACATGGCTTTCGTCAATGATTGTCAGATAGTCCTTGGGAAAATAATCGAGGAGGCAGAACGGACGCGAGCCGGGTTCACGCCCGTCGAAATATCGCGAATAGTTTTCGATACCCGAGCAATAGCCCAGTTCTTTTATCATCTCCACATCGTAGGTGACGCGCTCTTCGAGGCGCTGTGCTTCGAGCGGTCGATCCTCGCGACGAAAGGCCTCGACTTGCTCGCCGAGATCGAGTTGAATCTGCGCTACGGCAGCAGCCTGCCGCGCCTGCGAGGTCACAAACAAGTTGGCCGGGTAAATCTTGAAAGTATCGTGCTTGCCGAGCGGCTCGCCGTCCTGTGCATGCAGCGTCGATATGGATTCCACCTCATCGCCCCAAAAGACGATGCGCAGGACTATCTCCTCATAGGCAAGGCGGATGTCGACCGTATCGCCCTTGACGCGGAATGTGCCGCGCTTCTGCTCCACTTCGCTGCGCGAATACAAAGCTCCGACGAGTTGACGCAGAAATGCGTTGCGCGATATTCGTTGACCGACATGCACGTTGACAACATTGGCATTGAAATCTTCGGGATTGCCCATGCCGTACAGGCACGACACGGACGACACGACTATGACGTCGCGACGCCCTGAAAGCAACGCCGATGTAGTGGCAAGGCGCAGACGGTCGATTTCATCATTGACCATCAGGTCTTTTTCGATGTACTTGTCGACCGACGGTATGTAGGCCTCGGGCTGATAGTAGTCGTAGTACGACACGAAGTACTCCACCGCATTGTCGGGGAAGAACTGCTTGAACTCGCTGTAAAGCTGAGCCGCAAGGGTCTTATTGTGGCTCAGGATAAGCGTGGGCCGCTGCACTTGCGCCACAACGTTGGCCATCGTAAAAGTTTTGCCCGAGCCTGTGACACCGAGCAACACCTGATCGCGAGTGCCATCGTTGACACCCTCGACCAACTGTGCGATAGCCTGCGGTTGGTCGCCCGTAGGCTTATATTCGGAAGATAGTTTGAATTCCATAATGCAGATTATGCAAAGTTAATCAATTCAGCCGATACCGACAATAAAAAAGCAAGCGGACGGCTGCGGCAATGCCGCGACCGTCCGCCCGAAGGAGTATTTATATCAATTATTTATTAACCGATACTTTGAATGCTCCGTTGGGGGTAACAACGATGTAGTTGCCTGCCGACGGGAGAGCGAGTTCTGAAGCCGAAGCGGCCGAAGCCACTTCCATACCGGCGAGGTTGTAAGCCTTGATGAAATCAACGGCCTCGTCGAATACGATTACATTCGAGTACAAACGCCAAGCGACGACATGATCGCTCTCAATGTCGTTCACGCCTTCTGTACGGCGGGTAAGCTGATAAGCGGCCAGACCGTTGCCGGGGGTATATACGTAGAGACGAGCTGTGTTATCATCGACCACATATACATCGGCAGGCGACGAGAAAGTGCTTGAGTTCACGCTGCCAATCGAACTTTCGGGAATTGTCCACAGGTGAGAACCGGCTGACAGGACCTTGTCGGATGTCGATGTAACGAGTGCGTGCTTGTAGCCTTCACCCATATGTGAATCGCAAGAGTAGAGAGCGAAGTTGTCGCTGCCGAGGCTGAATGCGGCAACGCCGTTGCCGGCCACAGTTGCCGCTGCATTGGCGTCGGACAGTTCATCAACAATCGCACCGGTAGAGAAGTCGTAGAGAGCGGCCTGAGTGTTGGCACCGTCGAGGTAGAACAAGTTGTCGCTTATGGGACGAACGCGAGGGGCAATGCCGAACGAAGTTGCCGACGAAGGACTGAGAGCAGATACGGTGATCTGCGATTCCGATACATTGCCGTCTTCAGTTACTTTCCAACGATATACTCGCGAGTTTGAAGCAACGGCTGCGAACACTGTGAAGTTGCCCGAAGTAACATCGCCGTAGATACCTGCGTGGTCGATACGACCGGCACTCGACGATGTGAGCGCGGCCACTTCTGTTGCATATCCGGTTTCGACATTGATGTGATGAATTCGCAGCGGAGTCGATGAAACATTGAGTGTAAGGTTGGTGACGCATACATTGCCCTTGCTGTCGGTAATGACATCGTTGCAGGGATAGTAGGCGCACTGAGCTTCGGGAGTAAGGATCACGTCAAATTCGTGTTCACCTGTCAGAGCATTGTAGGCCTGGAGGTAGCAAGATGCGTCGGACGAGCTGCCCGAGCGGCCGCTTACATATACGTAATCTGATGTGGCAACCATACCGCGATTGTTCTTACCCGACTCGAGTGTGGGGAAGTTGTCGAAGTCATCGCGAGTAGAACGCATCCAAAGGTTTTCGAGAGTGAAGTTATTGGATGCAACGTAGTCGGAATTATCTTTGACGATGTTGTAGCCGTCTTCATAGTTGCCGACGTTCTTTGTCGGTGTTACGAACGAGAATACGTTGGAGGCAACGCTCTGCTTGTCGGTCTGACGTGTGTAGACACGCCAGAAGAATGTGGTACTGCCCTTGAGCTGGCTCAAATCCACTGTGCATTCGTTGGCTGTGAGGTCGCGCTTGTCGACGATGATGTTGGAGAAGTCTTCCTTGGAACTTACCTGAAGCACATAGGTGGCATCGCTGATTGCTTTCCACGAGAACTTCACGTTCCAATCTTCGAGGGTAGCGCCGTTAGCGGGCGAAATCAAAGTCGTGGCTTCAGAAGGCGAAACTGCATAGCCGAGCAATGCGGGTTCAGACTCAAAACCGTAACCGTCGTAAACGCACACTGCATAGTAGTGGTCGTTGCGCACGTCGGCAGGCAGAGAGTACGATGTTCCGTACGATACGCCGAGAAGGTACTTACCGTCGATACCGTCGCCGGTTGCATCAGCGGCATCATCGAGAGCGACAGATGTCGGGATAGCGTAAACCGAGTAGCGAATAATCGAGTTGTTGCGAGCTCCTGTCACTGCATTCCAAGTAAGCTGTGTGCCATTTGAGGCAAGACCTGCGGGAGCGGCATATGTGGGATGTTCCTTCCACTGAATGCGCGGAACAAGCGACTTTGCTGTGTAAACATATTCACCGAGATAATCGCCGAAGCCCGATACGCCGCCGTTGCCGTTGCCGTCGATATTCTTGGCCGAGTAGAAGATCTCACCGGGAGCACCGTTGGAGCAACCTTCGCGGTGCAGGTTGACCTGCGAACCGAGGTCTGACCAGTTGGCCCAACCGTTTGAATCGCTGGCGAGCAACGAGATCGAATGCGATGCGTAGAAGTGACGACCGAAGTGTTCGGCTGTCGACGACCACCACTTGGTCAGAGGACCGAACGGAGCGGTGGCATGAGTGGTCTTCCAATAAATCTGCGGCGAGATGAAGTCGACCGCACCTTCGGCAAGCCATGCCAAGGGATCGCTGTAGATGTCGTTATACTGCCAGTCGGAAGCCGATACCGAAGGTTTTGACAAGCCGTACTTCGAAGCCGATGCACCGGCAACACCTGCCGGCGAGATGCCGAAGCGCATATCGGGACGATCCTGCTGTATGTTGTCGTAGATTTCCTTCATGAAATCATTGACGTTCTTGCGACGCCAGTCGCCGATCGACAGCGATGTGCCCGAAGCCTTGTAGAGAGCATAGTCGGGGGCCGATGTGGATTCGTCGGTACCGCCGCTGGGATAGAAGTAGTCGTCGAAGAGCATACCGTCGACGGCATAGTTTGTATAGATTTCCTTGATTACACGCAGAATATGAGCGCGAGCCTCGGCCATACCCGGGTTGAACACCACGATATTGCCATTACTCATCAACCAGCCCTTCGATTCCCAATCCTTGTCATACGATGTGGTGTAAGTCGACGATGCCGAACGCTGGCGATAGGGGTTGACCCAAGCATAGCATTCCATGCCGCGCTTGTGGCACTCCTCGACTACCCATGCCAAGGGATCCCAACCGGGATTACCGCCACGAGTGCCGGTGAGAACCGAGTTCCAAGGTTCATAGCTCGATTCGTACATCGCATCGGCAAGGCCGCGGACCTGGAAACATACGCCGTTGAAGTTGTGTGCGGCGAGGTCGTCGAGATAATTGGTCATCTGCTGCTTTGCGCTTGTCTGATTGGTCGATGCGGGCCAGTCGATAGCCCACACGGTGGCAAGCCAGGTCGAGCGCAGTTCACGTTTGGGCGACTGAGCTTGAGCCACGCCCGAAAGGGCGAGCAAAGCGGCAGTAGCCAAAGTAAGTTTACGATTCATTTAGATTAGATTTTAATAATGATGTATTACTTGTTATAGTATTAGTCAGGTTATTGTCCGATCAGGGTCTTCAACACGGGATAGAACTCGCGAGCCATATCCGTGAAGCCGAGGTCGGTAAGGTGATAGTTGTCGACAGACGCTTCGGGATTGCTCATCACGCGCTCCGATTCCATATAAAAAAGGAACTTATCGCCGCGAGATAGCAACGAAATATAGATGCCGTGGAGCGTGGCATTCTTCTCGGTCAACACATTATATTCCTCCGCATTGTGTCGGCTGCCGGGGAACATAGGACTTTCGACAAACAGGATAGGCGTATCGGGATGAGACTTTCGCAAGATTTCATAGAAAGTCACGAGGCGCTCGCGGAGCATATCCGAAGTGCAGTTGGGGAGCATTTCGAGAACATAGACCGACGCGTCGACCTGCGCCATGAGTTGAGCGATTTCGGGGTCGAGTTTGCCGTTGCCGCTGAAACCGAGGTTGATGACTTCGCGGTTGAGCATACGTTCGAGCATCGAAGTATGAATCATACCCGGACGCGTGGCACATCCGCCCTGCGTGATACTTGTACCATAGAACACCACGGGATTCTTGCGCTGCGGCATATCGGCAAGTCGGGGTGCGGCGACCATAGCAGCCGAATCGGTGAGTATGTACAGGCTGTCGACGCCGTCGTAAAGCGGCAGATAGAGCATATATTCGCGCATACGGCGTTCCATACCTCCCATAATTCGGGTTGTAGTAGTGGTGTCGCTGAGCCACGGACGAGCCGAGCCAACGGTTGTCCACTTGTTGTCGTCGCCGAGCACGTAGAGGTCGAGGCCGCGAATACCTGTCGCGGTCATATGATTCATCGAGAACTTGTTGAGTGATTTCCAGCGTGCGCCGATATCCGTAGCATCGGATGAAAAGCGTACGGCCATACCTGCCGAATTGAGGCCAAGAGACCACAATTCTTCACGAACACGAGTTTTCAAAGAGTCGGGCAGACGACTGTATTGTTTCGACGCATCCGGAGCAACGGTACCGAGTAGCGGTAACTCCGAAGCATCGTGCGGTATCATATCCGACGGTTTGATTGCCGCGCAATTCATCGCCATAGCCATGCCGAGAATTGCAAGAATTTGTTTTTTCATTTTAAGGTCAAAAAATATCGGATGCAAAATTAGAAAAAAAATCACACTTATTCAAACCGTGAGAACGTGTAGCCTCTACTTGTGAGCGAGTCAACTATTTCATCAAGGTGAAAATACAACTTATCGGTGCGCACAGCCTGTGTGCCGAGGTGCATAATCAGTATAGCACCGTTAAGTCCGGCCGTCGCCTCATATTCGTACAACTGATGTAGCAGTGTGTCCGACGAATAATAGTCGGGCATATCGGGCGTGGTGTAATCGCGGTAAATCAGCACATCGGGAGTGGGATTGATGACGTGCAGGCCAAGTCGCTCGGTAAGCACTTCGGCCTGATGTGCCTTTATCCATTCGTAAGGAGGCAGGAACCAACGGCTCCGGTCGGGGGCAATCCCCCACTCTCCGAGGCGTGCGATGCCGTCGGCAGCATCGCGTACGAGCGAATCATCGCTTACCAGCGGCGTCCGCGCATCGTCCCAATCGGCAAGCAGCAGATGCCTGTCGCCATGCGAACCGACATAATGTCCTTCAGCGACCACCCGGTCAATGATTGATTTATTCTCGGGGCGGCCAAGGAAATTGCCGGTGAAGAAAAATGACGCTTTGATGTTGCGTGCGGCAAGTACATCGAGAGCCAACGGTGCGCCCTCGAACATTGAGTCTGCCGAAAAGATAAGGTAAATATTGCGACTGTCGGCATTGTGCCGCACTATGGAACTATGACGATCAATGACATCGCGAGCCGTGACTGCCGAAGCAATCACGACTGCGAGTGTCATCAATATAATAAGTCGTGCGAATCGACGCATCAACATCAATCAAGTTTATGGATTACAAGACCGGAGCGCAGTTTGGGCTCGAACCACGTAGTCTTGGGAGGCATGATATTGCCGGTATCGGCAATATCCATGAGCTGCTTCATAGACACGGGGTACAAAGCGAGTGCCATTGCCATTTCGCCTGAATCGACACGGCGCTTCAGTTCGCCGAGGCCTCGGATGCCGCCTACGAAGTCGATGCGCTTGTCGGAGCGGAGGTCGGTGATGCCGAGCAAGTCGCGCAGGATTAGATCCGACGAAATCGTGACATCGAGCACGCCGATCGGGTCATTGTCGTTGTATGTACCTTCGCGAGCGGTGAGCGAATACCAGCGACCGGCAAGGTAGAGCGAGAAGTTGTGCAACTTCGACGGATGATAGATTTCAGTGCCCTTGTCTTCGACAATGAAATCTTTGTCGAGACGTTTGAGGAATTCTTCGGGCGTCATACCGTTGAGGTCGCGCACCACTCGGTTGTAGTCGATAATCTTGAGGTGCGATGCCGGGAATGCCACGGCAAGGAAGTAGTTGTATTCCTCATCGCCGCGGTGATTGGGATTCTTGCCGGCTTTCTCGTTTCCGACAAGAGCGGCGGCGGCCGTACGATGATGCCCGTCGGCTATGTAGAGATACGGTATTTTGTCGAACTCCTTGGTGATGGTGGCAATGGTGGCATCATCGTCGATTACCCAGAACGTGTGGCCGAAGCCGTCGGGAGCGACGAAGTCATATTCGGGTTCACAGGCTGTAACCGTCTTGATGATATTTTCAAGGACTTCATTGTCAGGGAAGGCAAAGAATACCGGTTCGATGTTGGCATTCTGGATGCGGACGTGCTTCATACGATCCTCCTCTTTGTCGCGGCGTGTGAGCTCGTGCTTCTTGATGACACCGTTCATGTAGTCGGCCACGTTGGCGGCAATCACGATACCGTACTGAGTGCGACCGTCCATAGTCTGAGCATATATATAGTAGTGTTCCTTGTCGTCCTGCACAAGCCAACCGTTGTCCTGAAAAGCCTTGAAGTTCTCTACAGCACGGTCGTAGACTTCGGGAGCATGCTCATCCTTGCCCGGCTCGAAGTCGATTTCGGGCTTGATGATGTGGTAGAGCGAACGAGGATTGCCCTCGGCTTCGGCACGTGCTTCTTCGGGATTGAGCACGTCGTAGGGGCGCGATGCCACTTGAGTGACTAAATCGCGCGGCGGACGTACACCGCGAAATGGTTTTACTTTAGCCATGGTTTAAGGTATTTAGGTAGTTTGTATAAATGTAATATGGTTATGAAATTATTCAAGCGGTTTTACGACGATGGTCTGCGAGCGATCGGGGCCCACCGATACGATAGCCACCGGCACGCCGAGTTCTTTTTCGAGGAAGGCGATGTAGTCGACAAATGCCTTGGGGAACTCGGCAGCGGAAGTTACCTTGGTGAGGTCGGTTTTCCAACCAGGAAGTTCGGTATACACAGGCTTCACGGCATCGGTATCATCGATTGAATAAGGGAAGTCGCGAGTCGTGACGCCGTTTACTTCATACTCGGTGCAGGCCTTGATGGTGTCGAACGAATCGAGCACGTCGCTCTTCATCATAATCAACTTGGTAACGCCGTTGATCATAATGGCATAGCGAAGAGCCACAAGGTCGATCCATCCGCAGCGACGTTCGCGGCCTGTGACGGCGCCGTATTCGTGGCCGAGGTCGCGGATACGCTTGCCTGTCTCGTCGAAAAGTTCTGTCGGGAACGGACCGCTGCCCACGCGTGTGCAGTAAGCCTTGAAGATGCCGTAAACTTCACCGATACGACGGGGAGCGATGCCAAGACCGGTGCATGCGCCGGCTGTGATGGTATTCGATGATGTGACAAACGGATAAGAGCCGAAGTCGACATCGAGCATAGTGCCTTGAGCACCTTCGCACAGGACCTTCTTGCCGGCATCGAGAGCCTTGTTGAGATAGTGCTCTGAATCGATGAGTTCGAAAGTCTTCAGGAAGTCGGTAGCGGCGAGCCATTCATCGGTCAGCGCCGACAGCTGTGCGGCATCGGGAGTGCAACCGAGCGATGCAAGGCGAGCCAAGTGGGCATCTGTCAGCGCCTTGAAGCGTTCGGCAAAGTCGGGCAGCAACAAGTCGCCCACACGCAGACCGTTGCGCGAAATCTTGTCGGTGTATGTCGGGCCGATGCCTTTGCCGGTAGTGCCGATTTTAGATGCGCCCTTTGCCGATTCGTTGGCGGCGTCGAGCAGACGGTGTGTAGGAGTGATGAGGTGCGCTTTCTTCGACACTTTCAATATCGACTGAAGCGGAGTACCGGCATCAATCAGTTCGCGAGCCTCCTTGGCAAAAAGTACAGGGTCAAGGACGACACCGTTGCCGATGACATTGACATTGCCCTGGAACACGCCCGAGGGAATCGAACGAAGCACCACCTTGCGGTTGTCGAATTCGAGTGTGTGACCGGCATTCGGCCCCCCCTGAAAACGAGCCACTATGTCATATCGGGGAGTGAGTACATCTACTACTTTGCCTTTTCCTTCGTCGCCCCACTGGAGGCCTAAGAGTACATCGACTTTCATTTTTTCTTTCCTTGGTTGTTTGTTGTATTGTGTAATGTTTGTTTTTTATTATCGCGACCGAACGACAGCTGCCGACGCTGACAGGCGGTGCACAGACCCTTGACTGTAAGCGTATAGTCGGTCGGAGTGAACGACGGCCAACGGCGAGCACCTACGATTCGCGTGAGTTCGGCATCGCGCACTTCACGCACCTTACCGCAATTGTCGCATACGAGAAACACGCGGCGGCGCGGCGCAGTGACACCGACACGGCTGTAATGCCATGCTCCGCCCATAAGGCAGAACCGACGCAGTATGCCGCACTCTTCGAGCAATTGAAGAGTTGCATAAATTGTCGATGTGGCCACCTGCGTCTGAGTTCCGTCGAGCGCAGCGGCCACATCATCGGCCGTAAACTGATGTGTGGTGGATTCTACATAATCGAGGATGGCGTATCGCTCAACCGTCCGGCGCATATTGCGGCTCCGGAGATGAGCATCGAGCACCTCTCGAGCATTGATGGGTTGACGTTGTCCTTTCATCCTTGCGTCAAGTTGAAGCGAAAGCCGTCGGGGCTTCGTTTCACACTACAAACTTACGCATTTTTTGCCGAATAACACCAACACTTTATACATAAATTATACACAACTCTTATCTATACCTGCATAAATATGTCCATTTAAGATATTTATTATTATCTTTGCGAGTAATGTTTCAACTTCATCAACCAATGGATAACGGGCAAATAATATTATTTCAAACGCAAGGAGGCGATACGAAAATCGAAGTTCGACTTGCAAACGAAACCGTATGGCTTACTGCTGACCAAATGGCAGAGTTGTTCCAACGCGATCGTTCCACGATACAACGGCATATCAAAAAAATCTACAACGACAACGAATTATCGGTTGATTCAACTTGTGCATTTTTTGCACAAGTTCAAACTGAGGGAAAACGACAAGTAGAACGAAAAATCCCGACATATAACCTTGATATGATTATAAGTGTCGGATATCGAGTCAATTCATATCGAGGTGTTCAGTTCCGACAGTGGGCTACACAAGTATTGAAGGAATATCTGATAAAGGGTTTTGCCATAAATGATGATTTGCTGAAGAATGCCGGACACGGCAATTACTTCGATGAACTGCTCGCAAGAATACGCGATATCCGAAGTTCCGAAAAGGTATTTTATCGCAAGGTGCTTGAAATTTATGCTCTAAGCATCGACTATGACCCTCGAACGGAAATCACTCAACGCTTCTTCAAGACAGTACAGAACAAGATGCACTTTGCAGCCCATGGTCATACAGCTGCCGAGGTTGTTTATCAACGAGCCAATGCCGAAAATGATTTCATGGGATTGACCACATGGCGAGGCGCTATGCCAACAAAACATGAGGCTGAAATTGCGAAGAACTATTTATCGGAAGAGGAAGCCGATACGCTCAATCGCATCGTAAGTCTTTATCTTGACTTTGCCGAACTTCAAGCAAAAAGCCACGTTCCAATGTATATGAACGACTGGATAAAAAAACTCGATGACTTCCTTTCATTATCCGGAAAAGAACTGCTAACTCATGCCGGAAGTATATCCGCCGATGTTGCCAAACTCAAAGCCAACACGGAATACGACAAATTTCGCGAACGCACACAATATCAGTTATCACCTGTTGAGATTCACTTTATAGAGGCATTCGAAGCCGAGCAGAAAAGACTCAAAAAGTAAATTTTTCTTTCAGTTGCGATAAATGCCGGAGCTGAAGCGGAGGCGGCCGTCGTCAACGGCGGTGCGGAGGTAATTGAAGGCTTGGTCGGCGCGGTCGCCGAAGATGGTCGGAATGTCGGAGGCTGCAAGTCCTTCGTCGCGGGCGACAAGGCGGTCGATTTTATCGGTGAATGATTCGGGCGCTGGCTGCGCGGTTTTCCTGTGTTCGCGACAGACGTCACACTTGCCGCACGGCGTGGCCGATTCATCGCCGAAGTAGCGAAGCATTCGCTCCACTCGGCACGTGTCGTCGTTGAACGCATAGTCAATCATAGCATTGACTCGCTGCTCCACACATGCCTTACGATCTTCATAGACCGCACGTGGAATGACGAGATGCTTCGACAATTCACGCGACGTGGGGAAAAACAGCGATGGATGTATGCGTCGCGGCACGTACTGCACCACGTGCATACGGCTGAGCAGCAACAATTCTTCATAGACTTGATGCGGCGACACCGAGGCCGCATAGGCGATTGCCACTTCGTCGATAGGTATGAAGTCGGCAAACAGCCCCGGATACGTACGCATTATGGTCGTGAGGACCTTGTCAGTGGTCTCGGCAAGCTGCAACGAATAGAATGCTCGCTTGTCGATTGTAATCATCAGTCGGGCTCGCGAGCCGATTTCCTCACTGAACTCAATGATGCCGGCACGCGTGAGGATGCCGAGCGCCGCCACAACGGGTCGCCGCTGCATACCGAACGTCCGGCAGAAGGCCTCGATGTTGCATTCGAAGAGTTGGTTGTAACCGCCACCGACGGCTACATTGAGAAACACACAGATTTTGTCGTAGACTTCGAGGATGTATGGACGCGGTGGAAAAGTCTCATGCAGATGCTTGCGAAGCGTAGCCTTGTCGGGCGTGGCAGCAAGCATCACGGCATAAGACGTAAGCCCGTCGCGGCCGGCACGACCGGCTTCCTGATAATATTCTTCGAGCGACGGCGGCAAGTCGTAGTGAATAACGAGCCGCACGTCGGGTTTGTCGATGCCCATTCCGAATGCATTGGTAGCGACCATCACTCGCACCACTCCCGATTTCCACGCATCCTGCTTGGCTTCTTTTTCCTTGGCGTCGAGCCCGGCATGGTAGAAGTCGGCACTGATGCCGCAACTTGCCAGATACTGTGCAATCATCGACGTGCGGCGGCGCGAACGCACATACACGATAGCCGAGCCGACTGTGCATTGCAGGATATGGAGCATCTCCGCTTCCTTACCCGGCGTGTGGCGCACCACGTAACTGATGTTGTCGCGGGCAAACGAGCGTTTGAACACCGCAGGCGCATGCATCTGCAATTTATCGGCAATATCGGCAACGACACGCGGCGTGGCCGATGCCGTCAGAGCCATCACGGGCGCATCCGGGAACAACCTGCGCAGCTCGACGATACGCATATACGACGGGCGGAAGTCGTAGCCCCACTGCGATATACAGTGAGCCTCGTCGACTACGATCATCGACACGTTCCACTGCGACACCTCATCCATAAATCTCGGCGAACCGAGTTTTTCGGGAGCGATGTACAAAATCTTGGCACGGCAGAGCGCGGCACGGTCGAGTTGATAGCGCGTCTCGGCAGCCGTCAATCCGGAATGCAGACAACCTGCGCGGATACCGACTTCGCGCAGGTTGTCGACCTGATCTTTCATCAGGGAGATGAGCGGCGTGACCACGAGCGTAAGCCCGTCGAGCATCATCGCCGGCACCTGAAATGTTATCGACTTTCCCCCGCCCGTAGGCATAAGGCCTATGGTGTCGTGTCCGTCGAGGACCGACTGAACTATTTCGCCCTGACAGGGTCGAAAGGCGTCATAGCCCCAATAGCGGGCGAGGACATCGAGCGGCGACATCAATCTGTTTCGTTGGATGTACGGATTTGCTTGACGAGCAACTGCAAGGTCGACGAAGCGTTGTGGTGCTTGTTTTCCTCAATGGTGTAGCAGATGTTGAACGGCTTGCCGCTGTGGATGTATTCAAAGTAGCGAGCCATGTTGAATGCTATGCCGTTGATCACCTTACCCGACGTGTCGTCGACGAGTTCGAGTTTGATGTGTTCGAGATGTTTGCCGACGAGCATACTTGTGCCGAAGTCCTTGACACCGCGAGTGCAGAACGTGGGCTTCTGATTGCCCGGACCGAAAGGATTGAACAGCCTGAGGGTCGAAATCAATTCGGGGGTAATCTGCGCGAAGTTGAGGAACGCATCGATGTCGATGACCGGTGTCTGCTGCTCCGGCAAAATGTGCTCGGCCACATATTCCTCAAATCGGCGTGTAAACTCGGGAATGTTCTCTTCGCGCAGCGACAGGCCTACAGCATAGGGGTGGCCGCCGAAGTTTTCGAGCAAGTCGCGCACAGAATCCACGGCCTTGTAAATGTCGAAGCCCTGCACCGAGCGCGACGACCCGGTGGCCAGACCGTTGGCATAGGTCAATACTACCGACGGCTTGTAGTACAATTCGGTGAGGCGCGAAGCAACGATACCTATGATGCCTTTGTGCCAATTCTTGTTGTAGATGACGATGGTCTTCTTGGGTGAATACATCTCGCCGCGCGCTTCGAGAATGGCATTGGCCTCCTCGGTGATGCGCTTGTCGAGTTCCTTGCGGTCCTTGTTGTACTGGTCGATTGCAAGGCTCTTGCTTGCTGCGTCCTTACTATCACGAGCCACGAGCAGTTCGACGGCTTCACGGCCACTCTGCATACGTCCCGACGCATTGATGCGCGGGCCTATCTTGAATATCACATCGGTGATGGTGATTTCCTTGCCGCCAAGACCGCATGTGCGGATTATCGCACGCAGGCCGAGGTTAGGATTGGAATTGAGCCGCTTCAGGCCCATATAGGCCATAACGCGATTCTCGTCGACCATAGGCACGATGTCGGCTGCGATGGATACGGCCACGAGGTCGAGCATACATTCCAACTCGGCCGTACCGATGCCGTTTGAAATCGAGAAGGCCTGCATCAACTTGTACCCTACTCCGCAGCCCGAGAGGTGGCGACACGGATAGGTGGAGCCTTCGAGTTTGGGATTGAGGATAGCTACTGCCGGCGGCAAAGTCTCGTCGGGCACGTGGTGGTCGCAGATGATGAAGTCGATGCCGAGGGTCTTGGCATACTCTATCTCGTCGATTGCCTTGATGCCGCAGTCGAGGATGATGATGAGTTTCACCCCGTCCTGAGCGGCCAAATCGATGATGTGACGCGATATGCCGTAACCTTCGTCGTAGCGCGTCGGGATGTAGAAGTCGATCTCGGAATAGAAGTTTTGCAGATAGCGATATACAAGAGCGACGGCCGTAGTGCCGTCGACATCGTAATCGCCAAATACCCATATTTTTTCCTTGGCGCCCATGGCACGGTTGAGGCGATCGACAGCCTTGTCCATATCGGGCATCAGGAACGGGTCGTGAAGGTCGCGCACCGACGGGTGGAAGAACTTTTCGGCCTCGGCAATCGACGTGATGCCGCGCTGCACCAGCAATTCACTCACCGGTGTGCAGTTGGCGTATCGTCGGGCCAACTCGCTTTCGAGTTTTTGTTCTTCAGACGTCAGTGGCAGATAGTTCCATCTACTTGTCATTATATCTTGTTTTAATTATTATCTGAAATGTGGACATCGAGTTGTGGGAACGG
>CALKKU010000031.1 GCA_937995285.1 uncultured Bacteroidales bacterium
CGTCTACGCCGCCCGGCTCGACGCTATCTTCGACGTGCTGCTGCCGTGGAGCGACCTCTGGATCATCTTCGCCGGCATCACCGTCGTCGGCATCCTCATCTGCCTGGCCGCATCGACCATGGCCACCAACCGCTACCTGCGCGCCGGCTACGACGAAATGTTTATGAAATAATCTCCGAAATGAAAGAAAATAAAATCAAGAGCGTCGACAGCGACAACATGGCTCTCGGACGCAACAACTTCATCGGTATGGCCGTGGCAGGCGCCATGATCATCATCGGCTTCCTGCTCATGCTCGGCGGCTCGTCGTCGACCGAAGCCTTCGACCCCGACATCTTCTCCACCCGCCGCATCGTCGTCGGCCCGACAATCGCCTTCCTCGGCTTCGTGGCAATGGCCGTAGCCGTGTGGATTGCCCCCAAAGTACCCGCCGACCGCTCGGCCGATAACACCGACAAAGAATAACCGAAAGATATGGATATACTCAACGCCCTCATCATGGGCATCGTGCAAGGCCTCGCCGAATACCTGCCCGTAAGCTCGTCGGGCCATCTCGAAATCTGCCGCGAACTCCTCGGCCTCGACCTCAGCGGCGCCGAAAGCCTCCAGTTCGACGTCATGCTCCACGTAGCCACCGTGCTTAGCACCATCGTCATCCTGTGGCGCGAGTTTTCAGGCCTCTGCCGCTCATTCTTCACCCTGCGCCGCGACGACAACACCTCGCTCGTGTGCAAGATACTCGTTTCGTGCATCCCCGTGGGCATCGTAGGCGTATTCTTCAAGAAACAAATCGAAGCCTTCTTCGGCACCGACCTCGTCATCGTCGGCGCTTGCCTGTGCCTCACCGCCCTGCTGCTCACGTTCTCCTACGTAGCACGCCGCCGCCTCGAAGCACGCGGCACCGCCTCGGGCGCCAAATACACCCCGCGCGACATCACCTACTTCGACGCCTTCACCATCGGCATCGCCCAGGCTGTAGCCGTGCTGCCCGGCCTGTCGCGCTCAGGCTCGACAATCGCCACCGGCCTTGCTCTGGGCGTGAAGCGCGACCAAGTCGCCAACTTCTCCTTCCTGATGGTCATCATCCCCATCCTCGGCCAGGCGCTGCTCGACATCAAAGACTACATCACCGACCCTGCCGCCACAGCCACCGCCGCCATCGGCATCGTGCCCATGATAGTCGGCTTCCTTGCATCGTTCATCGTCGGCTGCATCGCCTGCAAGTGGATGATCAACCTCGTCAAGCGCGGCAACCTGCTGTGGTTCGCCCTCTACTGCCTCGTCATCGGCATCATCTGCATAGCCCATTGATAGCATGAACTTTATCGACGGAGAAATAATCTGCATCGACAAGCCGCTGGAGTGGACCTCGTTCGACGCCGTCAAACGCGTGCGCGGAGCCATCCTGCGCCGCCTCGGCAGCCGCAAGTTCAAGGTAGGTCATGCCGGCACCCTCGACCCCTTGGCCTCGGGCGTGATGATAGTGTGCACCGGCCGTGCCACCAAGCGCATCGAGCAACTCCAAAGCGGCGTCAAGGAATACGTCGCCGACATAGCTCTCGGCGCCACCACCCCGTCGTTCGACCTCGAAACGGAAGTCAACGCCACCTACCCAACCGACCATATCACCCGCCAGCTGGTAGAGCAGACCCTGCAGCGCTTCATCGGCCGCATCGAGCAGATACCGCCGGCCTACTCGGCATGCAAGATTTCGGGCCAGCGAGCCTACGACCTCGTGCGCAAAGGCGAAGACGTCAACCTCAAGCCCAAAGTACTCGTCATCGACGCCATCGAACTGCTCGACTACGCCCCGACAGCCATTCGCATACGCGTCGTTTGCTCCAAAGGCACCTACATCCGTGCCCTCGCCCGCGACATCGGCGAGGCACTCGGCTCCGGCGCCCACCTCACAGGCCTTCGCCGCACCCGCGTGGGCGACATCACACTCGACCAATGCGTGTCGCCCCAACAGGCCGCCGACATCATAGCCAACGCGCCCCTCGAATTTCCCGAGGACTACCTCGCGGCCAACCCTTCAGCCAACCAAAAGTAAGTATAAACAATAATAACGTCAAAGTCCGCATAATGAAACTCTCACAATTCAAATTCCGCCTCCCCGAAGAACTCATAGCCCAGGAACCGCCCGTAGAGCGCGACGCCTGCCGCCTGATGGTACTCGACCGCAAAGCCGGCACCATCGAACACCACACATTCAAGGACATCCTTCAGTACTACGATGAAGGCGACGTTATGGTACTCAACGACACCCAAGTGTTCCCCGCCCTGCTCTACGGCAACAAGGAGAAGACAGGCGCACGCATCGAAGTGTTCCTGCTGCGCGAACTCAGCGCCGACAACAAGTTCTGGGACGTACTCGTCGAGCCCGCCCGCAAGATTCGCATCGGCAACAAGCTCTACTTCGGCGAAGACGGTGCCATGGTGGCCGAAGTCATCGACAACACCACATCGCGCGGCCGCACCCTCCGCTTCCTCTACGACGGGCCTCACGACGAATTCAAGCGCGACCTCTTCGCCCTCGGCCACACCCCGCTGCCCGCCTACATCACCCGCGAGCCGCGCCCCGAAGACGCCGAAGCCTACCAAACCCTCTACGCTCGCCGCGAAGGAGCAGTAGTAGCCCCCGGTGCCGGCCTCCACTTCTCGCGCGAAATCCTCAAGCGCTTCGAAATCAAAGGCGTCGAGCAAGCATTCCTCACCCTCCACAGCGGCCTCGGCACATTCCGCGAAATCGACGTCGAAGACCTCACCAAGCACCGTATGGACTCCGAGCAGATGATTGCCGACCAAACACTCATCGACACCGTCAACCGCGCCAAAGACGCCGGCAAGCAAGTGTGCGCCGTCGGCACATCGGTCCTCCGAGGCATAGCATCGGCCGTCAGCATGGGCGGACACATGAAAGTCTACGAAGGCTGGACCAACAAATTCATCTTCCCGCCCTACGACTTCACCGTCGCCACATCGCTCCTCACCGACTTCCACCTGCCCTACTCCACCATGCTCATGATGGTAGCGGCATTCGGCGGCTACGACCTGGTGATGAAAGCCTACGACGAAGCCGTCAAAGAAGGCTATCACTTCGGCTGCTACGGCGACGCCATGCTAATCCGGTAATTCTATCACCGATACGGCGTCATCAAAATCGGCGCCGCACGCGGCGCGGCCAACCCGTCGAGCACATCCCATGCCATCGACAGCGACTGCTGCGACCGCCCGTCGCCGCACACCGCATAGATGATGCTCCGCGCTATCATCGCCACCGCCGCCACAAGCGCCGACTGCACCGCATAGCGCGGCACATCGTCGGGGGCCTCCACCGACAGTTCGCCTGTCATCTCCCAACCGAGACGCACCGCCGCCACGGCAAACGCATCCGCCACGATGCGCCCGAGCGCATCGCCGTTCTCCGGCGTCAGCACACGCGCAGCATATCCGCCCGGAGCCGAACGCACCAACACTCCGAGAGCCGAATCGGCATACAGGCTGTCCGCAACAGCCGCAGTATCGAGTGAGATCTTCATAGCGAACGGATATTATGGATGTGAGGACGAAGAATTTTCATCGCCGTGCGGCGCGTGAAGTAGAACGACGGACTGCCCGCAAGTCCTTGCAGCAGACTCATTATCAGCTCCGACAGCGGCACCTTCGGCTTCGTGCGCAGTAGGTGCAGCAAGTCGTCGTACATATCGCACCTCCAGTCCGACGACATATAGCGCGAGCGCTCCGGACCGCCGCGCCGCAGAGCCTTCACCATCGTATTATAAGCATTGTCGTAGTCGACATAATAAGTCGGAGCCGGGCGCGACATCACCCGCGCCACAACCTCGCGGACCTCGGGAGCAACCCCGCGCTGCGCCGCCAGTTCATTAAATTCCCGGCGACACAGCGCCACAAAGTCGCGATTACGATTTTCGTGATTTGAAATCATCATATTGTGTGTTTTTTAAGATTAGAGAAATTGCGTTAATTCATTTTCGTGTTGCAAAGATACAACACACTATTGTTGATTTGCAATACTTCAACAAATATTTAACTTCAGTTAACATCAACAGTAGGGTGTAGGGGCGAGCCTGCGGCCCGCCCGACGTCTATCAGCATACAATTAATTAATTATAACACAGCGCATTGCTCATTAAAGGCATGCGAAACGCATGCCGCTACACCCGCACAGGATATTATTTTATTAATCATACCAAACAAAATCGCGATTACACCCGAAAGTTTTAAGTACGATTAATAAAATCGCCGTTTTGCCTCTCTCCGACGTTCTTTAATTATTTTCGCAGAAATATTTAATATTCATTTGAAATCACACCGAATAATTGTAATTTTGCGAAAAATCACAACAATTTAATTAAAGAAACGTCTGTTTTATATGAAGAGATTATTTACCCTTGCCACGCTCGCACTCGCAGCACTGCTGCCCGCAGGCGCACAGGCGCTGTTCACCACCTCGTTCGAGACCGAAGACGACTTCAACGCCTGGAAAGTCTACGACCTCAACGACGACGGCAGCACATGGAAATTCTCCGCCGACAACGACCCCGGCAGCCGCTGCTACTACAACTACAGCGGCAGCAACGCCGGCGACGACTGGCTCATCTCACCGGCCATCACCCCGGCGGCCGACGGCAACGTCCTCATCCGCTACCACTACAAAGGCAGCTCCTACGGCGAAGCCATGAAAGTGTTCAGCGGCTCGGCGCAGACCGTCGAAGCCATGACCAATCAACTCGCCGACTACCCGTCGGTTCTCGGTGAAGAGTACGGCGACTTTGCCGTGCTGCCCGTCAAGGCCGGCGTACCCTTCCACGTAGGCTTCTACTGCTACTCGCCCGCCGATAAATTCCGCCTCTACCTACGCAACGTCAGCGTCGAAGCGGTCGACAAGCTTATCGACCTCAGCCTCACCGACATCGTAGCCCCCGTCACCGAATGGGGCCTCACCGACCGGGAGAAGGTCACCGTCAAAGTGAAGAACACCGGCGTCGACGACGTCACCGGCTTCAACCTTGAAGTAGCCGTCGACGGCGAAAAGGTTCTCACCGAGACCTTCGCCGGCACCCTGGCCGCCGGCGCCGAAATGGAATACACCTTCACCGGCACCATCGACCTATCCACGCCCCGCAAACTCTATCAGGTGACCGCCACCGTCGTACATCCCGAC
>CALKKU010000032.1 GCA_937995285.1 uncultured Bacteroidales bacterium
AATTCAATAAAAATGAAATATTATTATTTATGGTGAATTGAATGTAGCGGTTATCTTTGATTATTTTGTAACTTTGCGAGAAAATGGGACTGTTTAGATTCAAAAGATTCAGCATTGATGACACCGGGTGTGCTATGAAAATAGGCACAGACGGGGTGTTGCTCGGTGCATGGGTGAATTCTCATGTAAGCGATGCTCGCAGCATAATTGATGTCGGAGCCGGTTGTGGATTGATAGGTCTTATGATAGCCAACAAGTTTCAAGATGCGACTGTAGACTTTATTGAAATAGATAAAAGCGCCTCCGAGACGGCATCGAGTAACATTTATGCGCAAGGGCTCGAGCGACGATGCACTGTGCACAACTGTAATATAACTGATTTCAAGGTTGACCGGGAATACGACTTGATTGTCTCCAATCCGCCGTTCTTTTTGAATGGAGTTGTTGCGCCTTGCGATGCAAGAGCCATGGCTCGACACGCCAGAGAACTTTCCCCGACTTCTCTAATCGATTTTGCAGTTGACAACCTGGCTGACGATGGACTACTGGCTATGATTGTACCTGCCGAACAGTCAGAATCTATCGAAGAATATGCAGCCTTCAAGCGTCTTTGCTTGTGCGATTTATTGGTAGTAAGTCAAAGCACTTCTGCAAAGCCAAAGCGAGCTATTCTTGGATTTTCAAAGAGTGACCGGCCGCGCATAGTGGAGCGACTGACTATCAGAACAACTGACAAAACAGACTATACTCCCGAATACAAAGCCCTTACAGGGGATTATTACATAAACTTCTGAATAATATATGCAACTTAACGATAGATCAGACAACGATTTACACTTCATAATTCCGTCGGGGAAGCGCTTGGCATTGCTTTTATTGACATTCATATTCGGCTACGCCATAGCTTCGATACTGAACGTGCTACTCATGAATGTAACCGGTGTCACTACGGCATCGCTTCGTATCGGCACTGTCATTCAGGACGTGGTTATGCTTATGCTCCCTGCAGTAGCCACGGCTATGTTATCAACTCGCCGGCCTGCAACATTTCTCCGTCTCGAACGTCGTCCAAAGGGAATCTTTCTGTTTGTCGCGATGGCGGTAATGATTGTATCGGCACCGCTAATGAGTTTGATTGTAAAATTAAATGAATCCGTGACCTTGCCGGAGTCAATGGCCTCGATAGAGCAAGCACTACGAACAATGGAGAATAATGCCGGAGCAAGTATAAACCTGATGCTCGGCGCCCACAATATTCCCAACCTAATCGTATCCATACTACTGGTTGGCATTCTCGCAGGCGTATGCGAAGAATTATTTTTTCGCGGAGCATTGCAGGGGCTGTTATCGACCTCAAAAAGAATGTCTTCAGGAACAGCAATCTGGATTGCTGCTGCGATTTTCAGCTTGGTTCACTTCCAGTTTTTCGGCTTCTTTCCGCGTATGCTGCTCGGAGCATACTTCGGATTCTTGTTGGTATGGTCAGGCTCTATTTGGGTGCCGATGTGTGTGCACGCTTTTAATAATGTAATGTATGTATTGATACAGTACGGCAACGGTAGCGGAGAAATAACAAGCGCATGGTATTGCAGTACGGGAACCATCGCCATAAGCACTGTTCTGACCATATTCGGCATCACGTATCTCTACACAAACAGGCTCACGATATCAAGTCCTAACAACACTGAGGCGACTGACGAACAATAAATTTAACGTCTATACGTTTGACCTCTTGGCTCTTTGCAAAAAAAATCGTAAATTTGCACTCCGAATTTTCAAGGCGTTGCCTTGGGACAATCTCGTAACAATATAACTTATAACAATATATGGCAACTACAGCAGATTTCAAAAACGGTATGTGCCTCGATATCGACGGCAACTACTTCTTCATCGTTGAATTCCTTCACGTGAAGCCCGGCAAGGGTCCGGCTTTCGTTCGCACAAAACTCCGTAACGTCAAGACCGGTCGTATCATCGACAAGACTTGGAACTCGGGTGTAAAGGTCGACGAAGTTCGCATCGAACGCCGTCCCTACCAGTATCTCTACAAAGATGATATGGGCTACAACTTCATGCACACCGAAACATTCGAACAGGTAGCAATCCCCGGCGAAAGCATCGAAGGCGTGCAGTTCCTCAAAGCTGTCTCTTATACACATCT
>CALKKU010000033.1 GCA_937995285.1 uncultured Bacteroidales bacterium
TGGTGGAATGGTAGACACGAGGGACTTAAAATCCCTTGGCCATTGCGGCTGTGCGGGTTCGAGTCCCGCTTCGGGCACACACTTTTTAAAATTCATAATGTTTGTTTTAATCGCCGAGATTTCGCTTCTCGGCGATTTTTTTATCTCCAAGAAGTGGCTTTTTCAATAAAATATCGCGGATTTAACGATTTTTTTTGATTTTCTCGGCTTATTGTTAGTTAAAATCACGAAAATTCGTATCTTTGCAGCATATTAATCTTTTAAAACCCAATCGCTATGAAAGAACTCGTAGAAAAAGTTGCTGCTCTTTACGAAGCATTCAGCAAGGATGCAAACCTTCAAGTAGAAAACGCCAACAAGGCTGCCGGCGCTCGCGCTCGCAAGGCTTCTCTCGAACTTGAAAAGGCTATGAAGGAATTCCGTAAACTCTCTATCGAAGCATCGAAGAAATAAGAGTTGGTGGTTTTGACCTTATTACGGAGCCGTCGAGCGATCGATGGCTCCGTCCTTTTTCTATTAAATATGGCTCCGTCCTTTTTCTATTAAATTAGGTGAAAATAAAATATTAATATTCCTCGCCGCGAGGTACTCTCAATTTTAATTCGTAACTTTGCGTGTTCAAATATGCTTGAATCAAATTTATGCGCAAATTTATAATATTCTCTCTGATAGCCATTGTCCTGAGTTCGTGCGGCGAATACCAGCGCGTGCTCAAGAGCAACGACTATAGCTACAAATTTGAGTTCGCCAAGCGTGCTTACGAGCAGAAACGCTACGTGCAGGCCGCTACACTCTTCAAGGAGTGTACTACCGTTTTCAAAGGTACCGACCGCGCCGAAGAGGCTCTCTATCTGCTTGCAATGAGCAATTATGAGAACAAGGACTATGCTACATCGGGCGTTTACTTCAAAACCTACTACTCACGCTATCCCAAGGGCAAGTATGTGGAATCCGCTCGATTCTACAGCGGCTACGGCTACTACCTCGATTCGCCCGATCCGCAGCTCGACCAGACCACTACCATTCAGGGTATCGAAGAACTTCAGGCATTTCTCGACTTCTTCCCTCGCAGCGAGAAAGTGCCCTTGGCACAGAACGCAATCTTCGAGTTGCAGGATAAACTCACGTTGAAACAGTTGCAGAACGCTCAGCTCTACTACAACCTCGGCACGTATATGGGCAACAACTACCAGAGTTGCATCATCGTGGCTCAGAACGCCGTTCGCGACTATCCTTACTCCAAATATAAAGAAGAACTCGAATTCCTCATCCTCAAGGCTCGCTATCAGGAAGCTGACCTCAGCGTCGACGAACGCAAGGCCGACCGATTCCGCGACGTGATTGACGAGTACTACTCGTTTATCAACAACTATCCCGACAGCCCCAACCTTGGAGAGGCCGAGAATATCTTCAAAACAGCAAAAAAATACGTTCACGATTAATATACAACATCCCATCTCATGGACTACAAGAAATCAAATGCTCCGCTGAACACCCAGACTCGCGACCTCGTCAAGCTTGCCGAGCAAACGGGCAACATCTACGAAACCGTATGCGTCATCGCAAAGCGTTCCAACCAGATTGCAGCAGAAATGCGCCACGACCTCGAAAAGAAACTTCAGGAGTTCGCTTCGCTCAACGACAACCTCGAAGAAGTCAGCGAAAACCGCGAGCAGATCGAAATCTCACGCTACTATGAGAAGCTCCCCAAGCCCACTTTGATTGCTACTCAGGAGTATATCGAAGGCAAGCTTACATTCCGTATTCCCGACCCCGGCAAGGATCTCAAGGAACGTCAGACACTTTAATGACTTTTTTCGCTAAGGAGTTGTCCGTTAACGAAAAAAACATTAACTTTGCAGTCGCAATTTTCTCTTTATTATTAACTATATAAATCATCTCAAGAATGTACTTAAATTCTGAAGAAAAGGTTCAGATCTTCGAGAAGTACGGTAAGGGTAAGACTGACACTGGCTCGCCTGAAGCTCAGATTGCATTGTTCTCGGTCCGTATCGCTCATTTGACTCAGCACCTGAAGTCAAATCACAAAGATCATACTACAGAGCGCGCTCTTAAGATGTTGGTAGGTAAGCGTCGTCGTCTTCTCGACTACCTCATGAAGAAAGACATCACTCGCTATCGTGCCATCATCGCACAGAAAGAACTTGGTATTCGTAAGTAGTCCCAACGCTCGCAAAGCACAAGCGGCTACCTCATCCGAGGCAGCCGCTTTTATTTTAATCGTCTTTTGTTATTGCGAATGCAAAAAAAAAATAGTAACTTTGCACTGAAAAAATATCCTGTCGTAACTGAACGGCTACGTGAAAAGTGCGTAGCTCACAAGTGTAGGTTGCGCAGGACTATTTTTTTGCCCTTTTGGTTCGTGTTAGATTGCGAGTGTGATGCTTGGGCTTAAAGCTCCAATGTCGGTATATTTGAATCCATCTGTCGCGTTCATCCTTGATAGGGGTGCTGATACCAATATTGAAGTCAGGGTATATTTCCCTTATTTTTTGGCTGATGTGCTTGTATAATTTGATTTTTAAAATCGTACGTTTTCCGGGCTTTTCATCGCCATCTGATTTAAGTTTGTCCTTTTCATTCAACTTGAAGCATATAGCACCGAGTATAACATCCATAAATTGCAGTGGTAAATGCGATTTTGAATCAACTTCCGATATACCTTTATCTACAAATCTGACACCTTTTGCTTTGAAGTCGGCATCATTGTTCAGAGAGTATAAATGCTTTACGAAATTTCGTTTATCGTCTTGATTTAGAGGTATTTCGTCTAAATATAGTCTAACACCTTCATTATCATCGGCAAATACTAATCCGAATGCATATTTTATAAACTGGTAATATAATATTGGGTATTCTTCTTTTCTTTTTTCAGGTGTTAAATCAGGCTCATATTGATTATGCCTGAAAAATATGCGAATTTTTAAAAGGCCTTCTTTGCCCATTTTAAATAATTCATCTATTATATGTACATACTTGTCGTAGTGATAGGCATTTACTTTTTGCCATTTAATT
>CALKKU010000034.1 GCA_937995285.1 uncultured Bacteroidales bacterium
TGCGATGCTGCAAATTCTTCCTGACGGCGGCGCTTGAGAAAGCCGTTGGCTACGGTAGGCAACAGGGCGAGAAGCAGTTCTTCTTCGGCATTTGTAGCGAGCTTTACGCCGCCGAATTCGGGCAATTCGGGGTTGGCGGGAGTTTTGTATGTGCTTACGTCGTAGGGCTTTTCTTCAGCGCTACCGGTAATCTTCTTGCGGAACGCGGGATCAACGGGAACGGGAGTGTGTCCGTATTCACCCTTGACGAGCGAGATGAACTGATTGGAGCAGTTGGAGTAGTCGGGCTGACCTTTCTTGCGGTCGAGAGCCACGTTCACAGCCTGAGCACCGACGATTTGCGAGGTAGGTGTTACCAGAGGTACAAGACCGGCGTCGCGGCGTACCATCGGGATGAGAGCCATAGCGTCGTTGAGCAGGTCGCTTGCGTTGAGCGCCTTGAGCTGCGCTACCATATTGGAGTACATACCGCCGGGTACTTCGGCGTTCTTCACCAATTCGTTGGGCTTCGGGAAACCGAAGTATGCTTCGATCTGATGACAAGCATCGAGCAGAGTGTCTTCGTCGAGAGCCTTTGCAGCCGCGATAGCCTTGTCGAACAGAGCGTCGACTTCGGCGGGCAGAGTATCTTTCAGTGGATCGAACGGACGCGGCATCTTGTCCTTGTTGAGGTCGAATGCGGCGAGCGACTGACGTGCCGCGAGCAGGTGGTCGCGGATTTCGCCTACGGCCTGCATGTTGGCTTCGATTTCCACACCGAGTTTCTTGGCAAATGCATATACCAATTCGATTGCCGGTGCAGCAGAGCCGCCGCCAAACCACCAGATGTTGGTGTCGAGGATGTCGACGCCGTTGATGATAGCCATCAGCGACGATGCCAGGCCGTAGCCGGGAGTGCAGTGGGTGTGGAAGTCAACGGGAACTTTCACGTTGGCTTTCAACTTCGATATGATTGAAGCGGCACGCAGCGGTGTGACGAGGCCGGCCATATCTTTTAATGTGATGATCTTGGCGCCGAGACGTTCCATCTCCTTGGCTTTGCTTACGAAGTACTCGTCGGTGAAGATCTTTTCGGGTTCTTCAGCCTTCTTGCCGAAGAGGCGGGCGAAGAAGCTGGGCTTTTCAGCCGGTGCGGTCTTGGGATCGACCGTGTAGCAAACGGCGCCGTCGGCAATGCCGCCGAGCTGATTGATCATCTTGATTGAATCCTTGACGTTGTCGATGTCGTTGAGGGCGTCGAAGATACGCATCACGTTCAGGCCGTTCTTGGTAGCTTCCTTGTAGAAGCCTTCAAGCACTTCGTTGGGGTAGGGAACGTAGCCGAACAGGTTGCGGCCGCGCGACAATGCTGAGAGCAACGACTTTCCTTTCATAGCCTCGGAAACAGTGCGCAGACGTGTCCAGGGTGACTCGTCGAGGTAGCGCATTACAGAGTCGGGAACGGCACCGCCCCATACTTCCATAATGTAGAAACCTGCATTTTCGTAGTAGGGGAGGAGTTTGTCGATTTCCTGCTGGCTCAGACGGGTGGCGAACAGGGATTGCTGACCATCGCGAAGCGTAAGGTCGCGGATTTTTAATTTGCGATTTTCCATTTCACTTGAGTTTATGCTCCGGTTATTGTTATTGCGCAAATTTAAGCGATATATTTCAATTAAAGAAATTTTTCAATAATTTTTTGCCGCAAAAAATTATTGATGAATTAGAAATTGTTGTGTGCAGAAGAATATGCGGTAAAAATAATGTGACATACAGCAAAGAAAAGCGGTCGCGACATTGTCGCAACCGCTCGCGCTTTTGATTTGTCGGGGTGACTAGACTCGAACTAGCGACCTCACGCCCCCCAGACGCGTACTCTAACCAACTGAGCTACACCCCGTGTTGTTTTCAAAAGCGATGCAAAGTTACGCCTTTTCTCAATACCGTGCAAATATTTCGCCAACTTTTTTTCAAAAAAATGCACTCTCGAAATTTGCACATTATTATAAAAGCCGATGTTTGAATTGTCATCGAGATTTATTACCTTTGCAAAGAAATTCAAAGAAATTGATAATACAATCATGTCAGAACAAGTAGAGAACTACGACGCCAGTAACATCCAGGTGCTCGAAGGCCTGGAAGCGGTTCGCAAGCGCCCGGCGATGTATATTGGCGACATCTCCGAAAAAGGTCTGCACCACTTGGTGTACGAGGTCGTGGACAACTCCATCGACGAGGCCCTCGCAGGATATGCAAAGAATATTTCCGTAACGATAAATAAAGACAATTCGATAACCGTAGTCGACGACGGTCGCGGTATTCCCGTCGATATGCACGAGAAGGAGCATAAGAGCGCTCTCGAAGTGGTGCTGACCGTGCTCCATGCCGGCGGTAAGTTCGACAAGAGCAACTACAAGGTGTCGGGCGGTCTGCACGGCGTCGGTGTATCGTGTGTCAACGCCCTGTCAACATATCTTCGTGCCGAAGTGCACCGCAACGGCAAGGCCTACGTTCAGGAATATTCTTGCGGCAAGCCCACCACCGGATTGCAAGTCGTAGGCGACAGCAATCACACCGGAACGTCGATTACCTTCAAGCCCGACGGCTCGATATTCACCGTTACGACCTACGACTTCCCCACCTTGGCTACCCGTCTGCGTCACCTCGCGTTCCTCAATGCCGGCATTCGCCTCACGCTTACCGATATGCGCGTCGAAGAAGGTGAGAAGCCTATGACAGAGGAATTCTACTCTGAGCGCGGTCTCTACGACTTCGTCGAATACATCGATTCCAACAAGGAATCTCTCATCAACGACGTTATCCACCTCAACACCGAACGCCAAGGCGTGCCCGTCGAAGTCGCACTTACCTACAACAATACCTATAACGAGAACATCTACTCGTTTGTCAACAATATCAACACCATCGAAGGCGGTACACACCTCACCGGTTTCCGTCGCGGCCTTACGATGACCCTCAAGAAGTACGCCGAAGAAAACAACCTGCTCAAGAATGCCAAGGTTGAGATTTCGAGCGACGACTTCCGCGAAGGCCTCACCGCCGTGATTTCCGTAAAGGTTATGGAACCGCAGTTCGAAGGTCAGACCAAGACAAAGCTCGGCAACAACGAAGTGATGGGTGCCGTGCAAGTGGCCGTGTCCGATGCTCTTAACGTATACCTCGAAGAGCATCCCAAGCAGGCTCGTGCTATCGTCGATAAAGTGATTATCGCCGCACAGGCTCGCCATGCCGCTCGCGCCGCCCGCGACAAGGTGCTGCGCAAGACTCCGCTGTGGAGCGGCGGCCTGCCCGGCAAGTTGGCCGACTGCTCGTCGCGCACCGCCGAAGATTGCGAGATCTTCCTCGTCGAAGGTGACTCGGCAGGCGGTACGGCAAAGAAGGGTCGCAACCGTGAGTTCCAGGCTATTCTGCCTCTCCGCGGTAAGATTCTCAACGTGGAGAAAGCGATGACCCACCGCATCCTCGAAAACGAGGAAATCACCAACCTCTTCCGCGCTCTTCGTGTCACCATCGGTACCGAGGAAGACAAGGAAGCCGTCAACCTGTCGAAACTTGCCTATCACAAGATTATCATCATGACCGATGCCGATGTCGACGGCGCTCACATCGCCACACTGCTGATGACATTCTTCTTCCGTCGTATGCGCCCCGTCATCGAACAAGGCTATCTCTACCTTGCCACCCCGCCGTTGTACAAATGCAAGTGCGGCAAGGACGAGGAATATTGCTGGACCGACCAACAGGTGCAGACATTCATCGACCTCCACGCCGGCAAGAAGACCATCGTTTCGCGATACAAAGGTCTCGGTGAGATGAGCGATAAGGAACTCCGCGACACCACCATGAGCCCCGAACATCGCATCCTCAAGCAAGTCAATATCCACGACGCACTCGAAGCCGACCGCATATTCTCCATGCTCATGGGCGAAGATGTAGGCCCGCGCCGCGAGTTCATCGAATCCAACGCAACATACGCCAATATCGACGCTTAAACCCCTCCTTTCCGTGGCTCGTACAAAGAAAACCTCAGCCGACACCGCTGCAATCCGCGCGGCAGTCGATAAATTCATCGCCGCTTCGACCGCCGGTGTGTTCAACTACAAGCAGGTGTCGGCGGCAATCGGCATTGACAATCCCGCACACCATCGCGTGGTGGCGCTCTATTTGGCCGAACTCGCTTTCGACGGCGACCTCCTCGAAGTCGCTCCCGGCAAATACAAGATTCCGATGCGCACCATCACGGCTGTCGGCACATTTGTACGCCTGCGCAACGGCAAGAACAGCGTTGACCTCGAAGACGGCGAATCGATATTCGTGGCAGAGCGCAACTCCATGCACGCCCTCAACGGCGACAAGGTGTCGGTGACAATTGCCGCCCGCATCAAAGGCCACGAACCTGAGGCAATCGTCAACGAGATTCTCGAAAAGAAAGATCAAGTGTTCATCGGCACCCTCCGTGTCGACAAACACTTCTCGGCGCTTGTGCCCGATTCCAAGTACATAGCCACCGACATTCTCATTCCGCGTCCCAAACTCAAAGGCGGCGTCACCGGCGACAAAGCTATCGTGCGCATCATCGACTGGCCCGAAGATTCAAATAATCCTCGCGGCGAAGTGGTCGACATCCTCGGCCGCACCGGTGAGAACAATGCTGAAATCAACGCTATCCTTGCAGAGTTCAACCTGCCCTACAAATATCCTGCGGCAGTTGAGAAAGCCGCCGAGCGCATCACCGACGAGATTACGCCCGAAGAGGTCGCCAAGCGTGAAGACCTTCGCGGCGTCACCACATTCACCATCGACCCCAAAGACGCCAAGGACTTCGACGACGCCCTGTCGATTCGCAAGCTTGCCAACGGCAATTGGGAAGTCGGCGTGCACATTGCTGATGTCACCCACTACGTCACTCCCGACAGCATCATCGAGCGCGAGGCCGAGGAACGAGCCACATCCGTTTACCTCGTCGACCGCGTCGTTCCGATGCTTCCCGAGCGCCTCAGCAACGGCATTTGCTCGCTTCGTCCCGACGAAGACAAACTCACCTTCTCGGTCATCTTCGAAATGGATGCCCGTGCCAAGGTGGTCAACTACCGCATCGGCCGCACCGTCACACGTTCAGTCCGCCGCTTCACCTATGAAGAAGCACAGGATGTGATCGAAACCGGTCAGGGCGACTACGTACAGGAAATACAGACACTCGACTCGCTCGCCAAGATACTCCGCAAGGAGCGCTACGAAAACGGCTCTGTTGAATTCGACCGCGCCGAAGTTCGCTTCGACATCGACGAGAACGGACATCCTACCGGTGTTTATTTCAAAGTGTCGAAAGACGCCAACAAACTCATCGAAGAATTTATGTTGCTCGCCAACCGCACCGTGGCCACATTCATCGGCAAGTGCGGCAACGGCAGCAAGAAGCCCAAGACATTCGTCTACCGTGTTCACGACGTGCCCGATCCCGACCGCCTCGGCAATCTCGCCGTACTGTCGAAGACATTCGGCTACCGCTTGCGCACCGAAGGCTCGGCTCGCGACATCAACCGTTCGCTCAACAAGATGCTCGCCGACGTCAAAGGCAAGGGTGAGGAAAATCTGCTCTCCACTCTGGCCGTGCGCTCGATGGCCAAGGCCGTGTACACCACAACCAATATAGGCCACTACGGACTCGGCTTCGACTACTACACCCACTTCACATCGCCCATCCGCCGCTATCCCGACATGATGGTGCATCGCCTGCTCGACAAGTATCTCAAAGGCGGTCGCTCCGTCAATACCGAAAAGCTCGAAGCCGAATGCAAGCACTCCTCCGACATGGAGCAGTTGGCCGCAAGTGCCGAACGCGCCTCTATCAAGTACAAGCAGGTTGAGTATATGAACGACCACCTCGGCGAAGTGTACAAAGGTGTCATCTCGGGCGTTACCGAGTGGGGCTTGTACGTCGAACTCGACGACAACAAGTGCGAAGGCCTTGTGCCCGTGCGCGACCTTGCCGATGACTATTACGACTTCGACGAGAAGAACTATTGCCTCGTTGGTCGTCGCCACAACAACAAGTATCGTCTCGGCGACCCCGTACAGGTGCAGGTGGCTCGCGCCAACCTCGACCGCAAGCAACTCGACTTCGTCCTCGTCGACGAGAAAAATCCGCCGCGCAGCCTCAGCACACTCGGCTCTATGCCCGTGAAGTCGGGCAGCGGATACAAGTCATCCGCCAAATCATCAAGCCGCGGCAAAGACCGTAAAGGCACTCGCAGCCGCTCGCGCAAGAAATGAAAACGTATATCGACCTCACCGGTCTTAAAATGTATTGCAAC
>CALKKU010000035.1 GCA_937995285.1 uncultured Bacteroidales bacterium
GTGTATAAGAGACAGGTATTAATCGGAAATTTATGGAACAAAATAAGGCCATAAAGCCGTTTTTAAGGAACTCGCTTTATGTAGAAGTACTACAATAGAACAAATAATAAGTAAATTTGCTGTTTTATAGAATAAAAATCTTATCTTTGCAGAAAAAATAATGATTATGGATGAAAAAATGGTTGCAACACATATCCAATTAGACGAAACAGACATTAAAATATTGGCGGCTTTGCAAGATGATGCTCGACTTACCATCCGAGAACTCGCTGCAAAAGTGGGCAGAACTCCGACGCCGGTTTATGAACGTGTCAAGCGTCTTGAGAGTTCAGGCGTTATAAAAGGTTATTTTGCAATACTCGATGCAGAGGCTATCGGGAAAGGACTTACCGTATTCTGCAATGTAAAACTTCAGAAAATCGGGAAGGCAATTCATCAAGATTTTGCAACCCGCATATTGCAAATGCCGGAAGTGGTGGAGTGTTATAATATCTCGGGCAGTTTTGACTATCTTCTCAAGGTTGTGACCGCTGATATGCGCGAGTATCAGGCATTTGTGACGGATAATCTCGGTGTTATTGATTATCTGTCATCTGTGGAGAGCGTGTTTGTTATGCAGCAGGTTAAGTCTGACACTATAAAAGTGTAGTACTTAACTCCGGAGTCGTTCGTTAATCGCATTAACCATCTCTGATGGATCTTTGCATCCGAGCATTATCTGCTTTCCGTCCTTCATGTGCAGCATAAAGCAGTCGTCGGTATTGCCATAATATGCTGTGTACTTGCCGTATTTGTGAGTGCTGAATATTCCCCAGTATCCCATAAATCCGCCCGAGGCAGCGATGCGAATGTAGTTGTCGGGTCGAGCGATTTCGGCTGTACAGACATTATCAAGCGAAATACATTTACATCGCAGACTGCTGTTTACGTACAGTGTCTTGTCTTTCAGTTGTATACTCATCGGCATATAGTACAATCCAAAAAGATTTGTCGGAATCGCTATGATAACAATACTGACGAGCGTGTATACGGATATGCACGCAATTGCGATGAAAAGTAAATTGACTGCTATGGTTATTATGAGTGATGCGGTGCTTAGTCGGACGGGCTTTTTCATTGACAGGCTTGTGTTGTGTTCGCAAATTTAGTGATTTTTACGTTATTATCAGTTATAGGGAAATCAGATTTTGATTTTTCGCAAAATAGTTATAAATTTGCGCGTCAAAAAGAGACTGCGTAAATATCTTTATGACAACTATCGTAGTGATAATTAATACTTACTTATAATAATCAATAACAAGAAAAATTTGCGTTTCCATGAAAAGCAAACCCGATTTGAGTTTTTGGAAATTGTGGAACCTGAGTTTCGGGTTCTTTGGCGTTCAAATCGCCTATGCTCTACAGAGTTCACAAGTTAGTCGTATATTTTCGACCATCGGGGCCGACCCTCACGACTTGAGTTATTTTTGGATTTTGCCGCCGCTGATGGGCCTGATTGTTCAGCCTGTGGTCGGTGCTGCATCAGATCGTACATGGTGTAAACTCGGACGTCGCTTGCCGTACCTGTTGATTGGTGCTTTGGTGGCAATCATTGTAATGTGCTTCTTGCCCAACGCCGGTTCGCTCGGACTTGGTGTTTCATCGGCAATTATGTTCGGCCTTGTGATGCTGATGTTCCTTGATACATCAATCAATATGGCGATGCAGCCGTTTAAGATGCTCGTCGGCGACTGTGTTAATGAAAAACAAAAAGGCCTTGCCTATTCCATACAGAGTTTCCTTTGCAATGCCGGTTCGCTTGTCGGTTACATAGCTCCGATTGTTCTTGCATGGTTCTTGAACAATACCGCTCCTACCGGTCAGGTGCCTCCGACAGTGACTTGGGCATTCTATATCGGAGCAATTGTGTTGTTGGCATGCGTGGTTTATACCTTTGCGAAGGTAAAGGAAATGCCGCCGCACGAATATGCCGAATATCACGGCATACAGTCTGCCGCTGATGGAAAGAAAGAAAAGACAAACTTATTGAAGCTGCTCGTAAATGCTCCGAAGGTATTCTGGACAGTCGGACTTGTTCAGTTCTTCTGTTGGGCGGCGTTCCTGTATATGTGGAGTTATTCGACTGATGCCATTGCCGGTCACAGTTTCGATGCTCCCGAAACCAAGGTCGTTACAGGAGTTACCATTGCCGGTGAACAGTACAATGATAAATATGTGTTCAATAACGGTCGCCCTGTTATCGAAGAAGGTCAGCTGACTATTGCCGGAATTGAAGTTGACGGTACATTCTCTCACCCGCGTACTGTTTCGGTTGACGGAGATACCGTGATTCGTGATTGGCAGGTCGTTTATGATAAAGGTCTTGCCAAGGCGGAAGTGACAGGAACGGCCGGCGGCCGAGGTTTGCTCGCGAAGCCGGGTCAAATGGTAGCTGTGGACAATCAGCCTGCTATAGAAGTCCTCAATGGTGCGAATACGGTATCGGAGTTTGCGATGATACAGCCCGGCGATGAGTTGGTCCTTGCTCACATCGCTAAAATGAATCCGGTAAATGGAGAATATGTCCTTGAACAGACAAGTAATCTTCCCAAGGTGGGTTCTCTCGAAGATGTTACACTCAATTACTCGACAGTGCTGAATGCAGCATCGGATGAATATCAGAATGCAGGTAATTGGAACGGCGTTTTGCTCGCAATTCAGGCAATCGCAGCTGTTGTTTGGGCTATTGTACTTGCTTTGTTCCGCAATCGTAAACTTGGCTATTCATTGAGTTTGCTTATCGGTGCGCTCGGTTTTATATCCGTTTACTTTATCCATAATCAATATGTACTCGGAATATCGTATGCTTTGATGGGTTGTGCATGGGCCGCAATGCTGTCAATGCCGTTTACGATACTAACAAACGCCCTGTCGGGTGGTCATATAGGCACATATCTCGGTTTGTTTAACTGTACTATATGTATCCCGCAGATTGTCGCCGCTTTGTGTGGCGGTGCGATTCTACATTGTTTCCCGACGGATGACAACGGCGTGCCGATGACGGTGTTTATGCTTGTCGTTTCCGGCATACTGTTGTTGGTCGGTGCTGCTGCGGTATGGAATATTAAGGAAACTTACGGTAATAAGCCCGTGGAAGAAACTGCAACGAAAAACTGATGGCATAATATTTTATCAGTAGCATAATAATCAAAGGCTGTCGGTCGTTTATCAAATAATATACCGACAGCCTTTGTTGTCATTTTAAAGAAAAACGAGAATGGAATCTCTCAAATATCTATACAAAATAGGTAACGGACCGTCGAGTTCTCATACAATGGGGCCTCGTCGTGCTGCAATGCAATTCGCAGCTGAAGGGATTGACGATGCCGAGACCTGTACGGTGACATTGTACGGCTCGCTTGCCGCGACAGGGCGAGGCCACCTTACAGATAAGGCTATCTTGGAGGTCTTGACGCCGATGTTGCCTACAACGATTGATTGGCAACCGGATGTGGTGTTGCCATTTCATACCAATGGTATGAAGTTTACGACTTACGACAAGACCGGTAAAGAACTGAGATCACAAGTATATTATTCAATCGGCGGCGGTGACATTGTTCGTGAGGGCGAAAGCCGTGTTCCGGCGAAGTCAATATATTCTATGACCAAAATAAAGGATATATTGAACTGGTGCGACAAGACCGGCCTGAGTTATTGGGAATATGTCGGTCAGGTGGAAGGTCCGGAAATATGGGATTACCTTACGCGCGTATGGCAGATTATGAAAGATTCCGTAGAGCGCGGCATTGAGGCTGAGGGTGTCCTTCCCGGTGGCCTCGGCGTGAGGCGGAAAGCGGTGAGTTACTATGTGCATGCTGCCGGATATAATTCATCGTTGAAGAGTCGAGGCTTGGTGTATGCCTATGCCCTTGCGGTCAGCGAGGAGAATGCAGCCGGCGGAGAGATCGTAACGGCTCCGACATGCGGCTCCTGCGGTATCGTTCCGGCTGTGCTTTATCATTTGCATACTTCAAAAGGCTTTAGTGAACAACGCATCTTGCGAGCTCTTGCCACAGCCGGATTGTTCGGAAATGTGGTGAAACATAACGCTTCTATCTCGGGAGCGGAAGTCGGTTGTCAGGGAGAAGTCGGTGTGGCTTGTGCAATGGCTGCGGCTGCCGCTTCACAGTTGTTCGGCGGAACACCTGCACAGATTGAGTATTCGGCCGAGATGGGTCTGGAACACCACTTGGGGTTGACTTGCGATCCGGTATGCGGACTTGTGCAAATACCGTGTATTGAGCGTAATGCATATGCAGCTGCCCGTGCTCTTGACGCTAACTTGTATGCCGCATTCTCGGACGGTCGTCACAATGTCGATTTCGATCGTGTAGTGGAGGTAATGAAACAAACCGGGCATGACATCCCCTCGCTTTACAAGGAAACCGCCCGTGGCGGTCTTGCTGCAATAAAATAAGAATAATAGAATATGATAATCAATACATCCAAATTCGTAACATCGTGTCCGTCGGTTGATAAATGTCCGTCGGCACCGCGTCGACACGAGTATGCTTTCATAGGTCGATCCAATGTAGGCAAATCGTCATTAATAAATATGCTTGCCGGAAACAAAGGTCTTGCTATGACGTCGTCCACTCCCGGCAAAACGATGCTGATAAATTATTTTTTAATTAATGATGATTGGTACATCGTTGATTTGCCCGGTTATGGATTCGCGAAGAGAAGTAAAGATGACAGGATTCGTCTTGAAAAGATGATAAAGGGCTATATAGCCGATAGGGAGGCGATGACGAATCTCTTTGTTCTTGTCGATTCGCGCTTGAAGCCTCAGAAAATCGATTTGGAATTTATGGAATGGCTTGGTGAAAACGGAATACCATTTTCAATTGTGTTCACTAAACTCGACAAAATGAGTTCTGCAGCCGGTAAGAAGGCAGTGGAAACTTATTGCAATACGCTTCTTGAATCGTGGGAAGAATTACCTCCTGTATTTACGACGTCGGCTGCGAATGGCCGTGGTCGTGTCGAATTACTCGAATATATAGAGCAACTCAATGAACTGCCTCTTTGATTAAGTCTGGTGATTTATTAACTTTGCACAATGAAATAGTATAACAATGGAGATATTGACCTTTACACAAGATGAACGTCGGAGACTTATTGCCGATTATCGACTCTTGTACAGGCATCTTCGTACGATAGTTGATGCCGGATATATAGTGCGGCTGCGACGTGCAATTGAAGGTGCCACACGCGAGGGGTTTAATCATCGCGACAGTTTCGGTTTCAATCCGGTTAACCGCAGTCTTGTCACAGCTCTGACATTGTGTAAAGAAATAAATCCGGATGCCGATATGGTGGCAGCAATAATGTTGTTTAATCCATGTCGCCACGGTTATATCTCTGTTGAACAACTGAAGGCGGAGTGGGGCGATGACGTCACTCGAATGGTTGAGTCGCTGATGAAAGTTTCGTCTCTGTATGCTAAAGCGACGACTGTCCAGAGTGATAACTTCCGCCGCATAATGTTGACTTTTGCAGAGAATATCAGAGTGATAATCATTATGATTATCGATCGCTTGGTATTGATGCGTGCCATTAATCATCATCCCGACGAATCTCATGTCACTGATGTCGCCCATGAGGCAAAGTATCTCTATGCTCCGTTGGCTCACCGCCTCGGCCTCTATGCCATCAAATCGGAGTTGGAGGACATGTCGCTGAAGTACACCAATCGAGAAGAGTATATGCGACTTGCTCACGAACTCAATCAGACCAAGGCTTCGCGAGATGAATATATCGACAATTTCATCGCACCTATTAAAGCCAAATTGCTTGAAGCAGGCCTGAAATTTGAAATCAAAGGGCGAACAAAGTCAATATATTCCATTTGGAATAAATTGCAGCGACAGAAAAATCAACTCAAAGATATATACGACCTGTTCGCAATCCGTATAATACTCGATTCAAAGCCTTCGAAAGAAAAGTCGGATTGTTGGCTCGCTTTTTCGATTGTGACCAATATGTACTCGCAGTTGCCCGGCCGAATGAAGGATTGGATTTCATTCCCGAAGAGCAATGGCTATGAATCGTTGCATACGACTGTTGTCGACAGTGCCACATCGCGCTGGGTCGAAGTCCAGATACGTACTCAGCGAATGGATCTGATTGCAGAGAAAGGTCTTGCAGCCCATTGGAAGTACAAGGGCGTTCAGAGCGAGAATCAACTCGATTCGTGGATGAACAATGTCCGCGATATTCTTGAAAGCGCCGAGTCGGGACCGTTGCAGCATATGCGCAATGTGCAGATGAATGTCTACGAACAGGAGGTGTTCGTATTTACCCCGCGCGGCGAAGTCTACAAGTTGCCTAAGGGCGCGACATTGCTCGACTTTGCGTTCAACGTGCATACCAATCTCGGAACGCACTGTGTAGGCGGTTTGGTCAATGGCAAGAATCGCAAGATAAACTTCAAACTCTCCAATGGCGATATGGTCGAAGTTTTGTCTTCGGCTTCGCAGCAGCCTAATGTCGATTGGCTTGGCTTTGCCATCACGTCGAAAGCTCGCAACAAAATCCGTGTGGCTCTTAAAGAACTCGAAAGTCGTGCCGGTGATCTCGGAAAAGAAATGCTGCAACGACGTTGCAAGAACCGTAAGATCGTCATAGGTGAGAGTTATATTCCCAAATTGATAAAAAAATTCGGCTATAAGAATATAACTGAATTTTACAGCGCTATATCTGATGAGCAGCTTTCGGTAAACGATGTCGTAGAGGCTTATCTCGAAATGGAGCGCAAGGAGCGTGAGGAGACTGCACGAATTTCGGCTGATACATATGTCATGCCTGTGGTTGATGAAGAAGAGTTAACGCAAACAGGCAATGATGTAGTGGTGATAGGCGAAGGTATTAAAGGCATAAATTATCGTCTCGCTCATTGTTGCAATCCTATTTACGGTGACAAAGTGTTCGGGTTCATATCCTCGGAAGGTGTGATAAAGATACACAGGTTGACGTGCCCAAATGCCGCAAATATTCGCAAACGCTATCCATATCGTATCATCAGAACTCGATGGAGCGGAAAGATAGGGGATCAGTTCGGAGCTACGTTGCGTATTGTAGGACGAGATGATATCGGTATCGTTACTAATATAACATCACTGATAAATAAGGAAAAATCAACATCGTTGCGAAATATTTCTATAGAGTCGCACGATGGCCTGTTCAGCGGTTATGTTGTGGTCGGCGTCAGCGATCAAACATCGTTGAACAATCTCATTAAGAAACTCAAAACAGTCAAAGGTGTCAAAGATGTACAACGTGATTAAGTATAGCGCATGTGCAACAGCGCTTGCATGCATTGCAATGTTTGTTTCATGTTCGGCAGACAATAAGCGTGCTGAAGAAGCAAATGAAATAATTAATCAAGTGGAGCAGTTCCGCGCGTCAAAGGATTATGCAGGAGCCTTGCAGGCTCTTGATTCTCTTGATACATCGTATCGCGATTGTCTGGATGCACGCCGCCAGGGCACACGTCTGCGTTTGGAAACCTTGATAGCTCTGACGCAGGATTCGATTGATGCAGACGAGATTCGCAGACAGACTTTGATGCCCGAAACGGATTCTCTTAAATCAATGATGTTGCGGGTCTCTATGCCGGGAACGGAAGGCTATTGGGTCGCAAAGTCAATTCATACAGGTTCTGAAACAGCATCCAATATGATTCAGCCACGTGTCGATGAAGACGGATACTTTTTTATCGTAGCATCTACAACTCGTCATATTGGCCTTAAATCGATTGAGTGTGGCGCGGTATCGATTCCGTGCAATTCAATAAAGGTCGCATCGAGTGATATGGCCTCGGTTCGTCAGGAGGATTGCAGCGCCTTGGTACAAGCCGTTATGGCTGCTCAGGGAACATCAGCGAAGGTTGTATTGAACGGAACTAAGGGGAAAATTACGGTAACTCTTAATGCCAAGCAGATAGCTGCGTGGCGTACAACGTGGCAGTATAGTCAAGCCCTGCAGTTGACAACAACATCCGACATCCGTCGCGAGAAATACGAGCGTCAACTCGCTACCCTCCAAGATCAACTGGCGTCACTTAGTGATACGACATCTTTCTCACATCAATAGTACGTTTTTATTGGCGGCATAAAGGCATCTTCGATGTGTTCGATGCGGTAATCATCGGGCGTGCCGGTGATGCCGAAAACGTCGAATCGCGCCTCTCCTTTTAGAGAGGTGTTGCGCATAAACGCATTGGCTGCGGTTGAAATCAGCCTTATTTTACGGTTGTCAATGGCCTCGATAGGATCTTCATCGTGGCTGTGACGTGTTTTTACCTCGGCAAAAACGATATCGTTGCCTTTCTGGGCAATGATGTCGATTTCGAGGTGACCGACCCTCCAATTTCGTTTGATAATCGTATATCCATCGGCAATCAACTTGTCGCAGGCTAAGTTCTCGCCCCATTTCCCAATATCATTATGACGTGCCATATCTAAGTCTTTAAATTACTTCTTATCGGTAGCTTTGGCAGCTGATGGAATGAAACTCTCGAAACTGTTGTCAGTGTAGAATACCATAATAGATTGTATTTTTTTTGCCGGATCGGCCGAGAGTGCAGTGAACTGTAAAGGCTGATGGATCGGGTAGGCTGCCGGTTGTTGTGGAGCACGTGATGCCTGTTGTTCTTTTTGAACAGTTAATCCAGCCTGATCGCTCGAAATATTCCCTATTTTTCTCGTTGAGTCAAATTCTTGTGCGAAAATATTTGGCATATCTGCCCGGCTATATTGTTCGCTATCAGATGATAACTCGTTCGTAGTCGTCGATTCTATATCACTTTTACCCTCTGAGATTTCATTATTTGAACCTTTCACCATACTCCCTTCGCCAAAAAGCAACCATAGGACGTTGAGCTCGGGGTAGGCTGTGTGCAACTTTGCCGTGAGGTCATCGCTCAGTCGCTTGTTGCGTCCGTTGAGGAATTGGGACAGAGTGGGGCGTGGTATCCCGGCCTTGTCGGCAAATTGAGAACTTGACAGTCCTGTGTAATCTTTGAATGTCATGAGTCTATCAACAATGTCCATCGCAGAAAAAGTTGAGGTTTTAACGAGAAAAAATGATAAAAATATTGATATTCA
>CALKKU010000036.1 GCA_937995285.1 uncultured Bacteroidales bacterium
TCTAGTACGGTCTCGTGGGCTCGGAGATGTGTATAAGAGACAGCTATATGATAGATTATTTCTTCGATACGATTGCTTCGGTGTCGCGGGCAATCATAAGTTCTTCGTCGGTGGGGATGACGCAAACTTTCACCTTCGAAGCAGCGGTTGAGATAACAGCTTCCTCGCCGCGAACCTTGGCGTTGACAGCCTCGTCAATCTCTACTCCCATGAATGCAAGAGGCTTGCAAACATCGGCACGAAGGTCGGTCTGGTTCTCGCCGACACCGCCGGTGAATACGATGATGTCGACACCACCCATCTCGGCTGCGTATGCGCCGATGTACTTGGTGATGCGCTGCATATACATATCGAGGCCGAGGATAGCACGCTCGTTACCTGCCTTGACGGCTGCTTCGATTTCGCGCATATCGCTCGAAATGCCGGTAAAGCCGGCCATACCACTCTCCTTGTTGATAATCTTCTGGAGCTGCTCGGCGGTGAGGTTGTGCTTGAGCATAAGGAATGTGAGCACACCGGGATCGACGTCGCCGACACGAGTACCCATCATAAGGCCTTCGGTCGGGGTAAGGCCCATAGAGGTGTCGATGCTCTTGCCGTTGCAGACAGCGGTGATAGAGCCGCCGTTGCCCACGTGGCATGTGATGATGCGCTGCTTGGCGGCATCCACGCCGAGGAACTCGCACACGCGAGCTGACACGTAGCGATGACTGGTGCCGTGGAAGCCGTAGCGGCGCACGCCGTCTTCCTCATAGAACTTGTAGGGAAGAGCGTACATATACGACTTGGCGGGCATAGTCTGGTGGAATGCGGTGTCGAACACACCCACCTGAGGAACATCGGGCATCAGTGCGGTGATAGCATCGATACCGGTCATGTTGGCGGGATTGTGGAGCGGAGCGAGGTCGTAGCATTCCTTGATCATTGCCTTGACTGCATCGTCGATAAGCACACTCTCAGTGAACTTCTCAGCGCCGTGCACCACGCGGTGGCCGACAGCATCGATTTCATCATAGCTCTTGATGCAACCTTCCTTGGCATCGGTGAACAAATCGAGGATAGCCTTTACCGAGGCCTTGTGGTCGGCCTTGCCGAGTTCGATGATACCCTTCGAGCCGTCGGGGCGCTTGAACTTGAGGAAGCCGTCGGGAAGACCGATTTTTTCAACTCCGCCTTCGGCGAGAGTTTTCTCCGACGCCGTGTCGATGAGTTTATATTTTACCGAGCTGCTACCCGAATTGATTACGAGAATTTTCATTGTGATGGTTGGATTAGAGGTTATTCTTGGCATAGATGGCCTGACAGCAGGTCATGATGATTGTCTTGTAGATGTCTTCGGGGAAGCAGCCGCGCGAGAGGTCGCTGACGGGAGCTGCAAGGCCTTGAAGAATCGGGCCGACGGCACCGGCACCGGCAATGCGCTGCACGAGTTTGTAGGCTATGTTGCCGACTTCGAGCGACGGGAACACGAGGACGTTGGCCTTGCCGTTGATGATGCTTTCGGGAGCTTTCTTGTGAGCCACGGCGGGAACGATAGCTGCGTCGGCCTGAAGTTCGCCATCAACGATGAGATTGGGACTAAGTTTGTGAACGAGTTCGGTAGCCTCAACCACCTTGTCGACACGTTCGTGCTTGGCCGAACCCTTGGTCGAGAACGACAGCATAGCCACGCGAGGTTCGAGACCTGCAAGGCTGCGGGCCGTGTCGGCGGCGCATACTGCAATCTGAGCCAGTTCGGCTGCGGTGGGATCTGGCACTACGGCACAGTCGGCAAATACGAGCACGCCGTTGTCGCCGTAGGGCGAACCTTCGGGCAGGAGCATCAGGAATGCGCCCGACACTACGTTGATGCCCGGACGGGTCTTGATCACCTGGAAAGCGGCACGGAGCACGTTGCCGGTGGTGTTCTGAGCGCCGGCGACCATGCCGTCGGCGTCGCCCTTCTTCACCATAAGGCAACCGAGGTACAGAGGGTTGGCGGTGGTGAGGCGTGCCTGCTCGGGCGACATACCCTTGAGGCGGCGGAGTTCATAGAGCAGCGGAGCGTAGCGATCGATGACTTCCGAATCGAAGGGATCGACGATTGTGGCCTTTTCAATATTTTGGAGATTCATATCGACGGCCATGCGCTTGATGTCGCCGGCGTTGCCGATAAGAATGATATCCGCGATGTCTTCAGCAATGATTTTGTCGGCCGCGGTGAGGGTACGCGGCTCGGTGCCTTCGGGCAACACGATGCGTTGTCGCGATGCCTTGGCTTTGGCTGTAAGGTTTGTAAAAAGATCCATGATTATGATGTATTTATATGTATCGAACGTATAGTTGTTTCGAATTGATACTGTATGGCAAAGTTACTCAAATAATTTCATCCGCCCAAAATAAAAAAGCCCGACGACTGCGAAGTCGCGGGCTTGATTTCTTTTTTCGGAGCAGCGGATTACTGCTTTACGCGGCGCTCTTTGATACGAGCCTTCTTGCCGGTGAGGGCACGGAGGTAGTAGAGCTTTGCACGACGTACCTTACCGTACTTGTTGACGGTAATAGAGTCGATGAACGGCGATTCGATGGGGAAGATACGTTCTACACCGATGTTATCGCTCATCTTGCGAACAGTGAAACGCTTCTTGGAGCCTTCGCCCGAGATGCGGATAACCACACCGCGGTACATCTGAATACGTTCCTTGTTACCTTCCTTGATACGATAAGCCACTGTGATGGTATCGCCGGGGCCGAATGAAGGGTGCTGCTTGCCGGTAGCAAATGCCTCTTCGGCAACTTTAATCAAATCCATTGTAAATTGATATTTAGAATGTTAACATTTGCGCAATATACGCGAGCCACTTGTCTACGCCAGAGATTACGCCATTTCGGCTGCAAAGTTACGATATTTTTTCGGTTCGGACAAACTATAAATCAGCGTATTCGAATATTTTTCCGTAATTTTGCAGAAAATTTTTCACGATGAACAACCTGTCACAATATACACGCGACCTGCAGCACGAGGTGCAGTCGCTCCTCGCCGAGGGCAAAGTCGAAGATGCCGTACGCTACTCCGGAATGAGATTGGCCGAAGCCGACAACCGCCTGCGCGAGAACCACTCCGACGAACGCCTCACTGAAATGAGTATCGACTTCATCGAGGCGGTAAGCGCACATGCCATCGCGCTCGGCACAGCGCAGATGCACGGCGAAGTGGTGTCCGTGGCGTTGATGGGCCTGTGCACAGCCGATGTCTACAATGCACTGAGCCTCGGCGACGCCGCGCCGAATGTGACCCGACTGCTCTCGATACTGTTCGAGTCTACCATCTCGGCCGTCGACGCGCTTGAACCGAGCGACGAAGTGATCGACAACGCCCGCGCTCTGATTACTCTCGAAGCGGCAATGCTGCGTCATCACATCGACCGCAGCGGCGACGACCCGGCTGCGGCATTTGCACGACAAATCATGGCCGACCGAGGCATCACCGCAGCAGCAGACGCCGTCATCGACGGCCGCCCCGTGTCACCCTCCGACGCCAAAGCCTACCTCTCCGAGATGATAGGCATCATCTCCGCCCTCGGCCTGCTGTCGCTATAGTTGACGCTTATTCTCATCCATAACTGTCTGATAATTATTGATAATAGCACCGGTGACGAGATTTAAAAGGAGGAAAGCCACCAGAACGAACCACGATATATGATAAATATTTATTACAGCCGGACTCACCTTTATTATTCCATATTCCGAAGCGGTGACATGGTTGTATCTTAAATCTGTCCAATCTTCTCCCGTAAGTTCGCGGAAGAGTGTAAACATAGCTTCGCCAAGTGTCCCGAACGGATCGGGAGAGTTTGTCGGTGCATTTGGAGCGACTTGCACAAACTGTTCGTAGTTAATCTTCTCCTCGGCAGTCATATGTTCAGGAGTCGGCAATTTAAACAACCCGACACCTACGATAGCGTAGAGGTAAATAAAGATAATAAACAAAACGACATTATAGAACATCGAGCTGAACGAGCGCATCAGCACGGTTATAATGACTTTAAGCTCCTTGGACGTACGCAGCAGACGCAGCACCCTGAACACGCGCAGCACTCGCAGAGCCATCATCGTTGAAGCATCCGAAAACATAGTTTCGGGAATATACCCTATAAGGACCAATGAAAGGTCAAAGAGATTCCATCCGTTTGTAAAGAAGTTTTTAATGCCGTCGGCCGCAATATACCTGAGTATAATTTCTATCGTGAATATCCAGAGTATCAACTTCTGAACAGCGCGTATTGTGTCATCATTGTAATATGTTTCCACCCCTATAAGTATGGAATTGACTATGATGACTGCAATGATGGCGAGCTCGAATATCTTATTCGTTGTTATCCGCCGGCACAGTGATATTATTTCCGTCATATCTTGTAGATGTATATAAGACTTGCAAAGGCACTGCTGATAGGTTATATCACCAGTGCCTTCTTATTGCATAAACTATTCTTGTTCAGAAATCAGTCTGTCAGCAATGAGTAGATCATCCATGCTGCCCACACGAGGTCAAAGATAGCCATTTTCTTGTTGGCCTTCGACGTAAAAGCCGGGAGGAAGCACATCACGGCCACCACGATTGTAGCTAATGTGATAAACCAGAAGCCTTTGCGCATAGCCGAAAATGCACCGGCAATGCTATGCGAGCCACCGAACATTATGAAGCCGAAAATAACTACAATAAGTACTTCGAGGACATCGGGCAACCACCATAGGCGGCCCTTTACAGTCCCTTCCGAAGCCTTGTCGGCAACCTTATCGGTAACGCCGTCAACTAAATTTTTAAGATCCATAGTTTTATTGATTTATAGGTAAATAAAATGATATAGAATTATATATCGTCAATTTGACTCATCTTATACATAATCGCCAAATACACCGCCGCACATATTCCGGTAAATGGAATATACACAGGCATTGACAATCCGAATAATGCGGCACAGAAGTGCTCCACGACAAAGATTGTAAAGAACACCAACGCAAGCACGCGAGCATTTATGCCCAAACGAGTCGAGTTGTACTTAAACCCGATTGCAGGAACAAGCGTGATTGCGAAGCTCAACGAACTGATTACACCGCAGGTAATGCCGTTATCATTTCCGTTTGCCGTGTAGTACACCAAATAGCCGACCAGGCACGATATAGCGATACCGAGTATCGTCAGAAACACGTTCATTTTCATTGCTTTCCGGGAATAGGCGGTGGAGTCAACAACATTATTTTCAGTATTTGCGGAACATCGGCGATTGACTTCCACTCACTCATACCGGGCGTCCATGCGAGAGTCGACTTGTCCACTTTTTTATCATTCACCAATTGAATGAAGTCTTTCTCCGCCAAAGGGCCGACAGGCTTATCATCAACGACGACGTATATCGGCATTGCCGACTTGGGCGGTATAATTCGGCCGGCACCCGGGACGATTGTCTGATTTACAACATCATTCATCATCCTTGTCATTTGTTGAGCCATAGCCATACCCATACCGAACTCCACCAATCGGTTTATTGAAAAGAAGTTATCATCATTCATACTCTCAATTCATTATCACATTGATGGAGGTGTAGGCATTCCGGGCTGAGACGGTGGTACGGTCGGTGCAAAGAGTCCGCTGAGTTCGGCGACGTTTCCGGCCGCATCCCATTGTGCCATGCCTTGTTTCCATACATAAGTCTGCGGAGTGAGTTGGCCGTTCATTGCCATTTGCTGCAACTGCTGAATATTAAACGGACCGACCGACTGTCCGTTGACAGCCACCATATACTGCGATGTCGGTGCCGGAGGAGGTGTATTCATCTGTCCGGTCATAGCACCGCCCATCTGATTCATCATACCGGCCATTTGCTGACCCATGGCACTGCCCATAGCCATACCGGTCATCATACCGGCCGGATTGAAACCGCCGCCCGATGCGCCGCCCATATTAGTCATGTTACCGAGATTCTGCGCAGCCGTCTTCAGCACGGACGTTTGCTGATCGAGCGCGTGAGCTCCCATAAAGTTGGTTTCAGTCTGCAAGCGCTGAGCTCTCTGTGCTTCCTCGCGCTGAATACGAAGTGTTTCCTCCATATTCGCCGCATTGATTCTCTGAGTATCAGACATGTTCTTGATGGTAGTGTCGGTCTGAGCATTCACAACCTTCTTGGTCTGATCTGCCGTCACGCTTCTAAGTTCGGCATAGCCGTCGCTCTCCTTGTCAGGCTCTATGGCCGACAAATCAAATCTCTTCAACTTCACACCGAAATCATCTTCAAATACTGCGGCCAATCGCTGCTGTATCATATCACTGATATCCATCACCTTGCGTTCGATTTGAAGCACGGGAATCCCGCAATCGGCCGGCACATTGGTGATAAATCCCTTGGCAAACTTTGTCACGGCATCTTTAACCTGGCCCTTAAATTCTTCCAAATCGAAATTAATCAATCGGTGCAATTTAATAAAGGCCTTATAATCCTCGATCTTAAATGTTATGGAGCCTCGCGCTGCCATCGGCACAGCGTAATCCAAATAGCGAGGATCAAACACATCAAAATACGGTATTCCGAATTTGATCTGTATTATTCCGGCCAGATTGATGTAGTACACCTCGGCTTGGAACGGGCTTTCGCCGCCGAATGCCGCACCGACGATATTTGCCAGCACGGGGAAATTAGCCGTTTTAATCGTATCATCGTACGGGCCTTCGATAAAGTCCTGCATCGTACCGTCATTCTGCTTATAGACGAATACAGCGACCTCACCGTCCTTCACTCGAAGACTACTGCCGTAGCGAATAGCGTTTTCTCGGCTTGAAGAATTTACAGGCTGTCCTTGCGGGCGCCATTTCCATATCAGATATTCAGGTTCATCGCAACGGATTACATTCATCAATCCGCCCGAACCGCCTTTTTTTAATCCAAAAAGTCCCATGTTATCGTGTTTAAGGGCAATGTTAATACATAGATGTCATTTTTCGGAGTATGCGCTGATAGCGAGCCATTTGAGATGAAGACAATTCACCTCCCGCATCTTCGAGTTGTGAACTTATTCGTTCGGCCTTTTCAAGCATGTCAGCATACTCGCTCAGAGCCTCCATATCTCCGTCTTGTGCTTTTTTCATAAGCCTGACGTATGAGTTGACATATTCCTCATATGAATCGAGCACTGCATCCCAGTCTTTTGAATCACTTACCGATTCCGCGCTTGCTTCCTCCACCGACTCCGATGAAGCATCTTCCGAAGCCGCATCTTCAGTACCGGAAGTTATCGACGACGAACTATCATCTTCTTTTTCCTCTTTTATGCCGAGCTTAATAGCCAGTGAATCCAATTTATTAGCTTTATATCTGCCCAATTTTTGGACAGCCACTTCATATAATTCCGAAGCTTTTGCTTCATCACCATCGTTAATAAGGCCGTTTGCTACTTGAATTACCAGCACAACATACTGTTCGGATGTTTCACCATCCGAGACATCAGCCTTGCAGAACGATAATGCTTGCGCAGCTTTGACGTTATCACCGCTCTCAAGATACGACTCAACCTTCTCGGTTGTTTCTTGCATCAATGCCGCATTTTTTGCCGCATTCTCACTACAACTTCTGACACTTATTCCTACAATTGCAGCCGCCGCCAAGGCAACGACAACTACTACGATAAGAACTCGTTTAACAAGTTTGCTTCGATCACTTTTTTCAGATTCAGTCATAGCAATAAAATCCGGATCATCTTTCAGCGCTATTTTGGCTTTTGCCATGACTTGATTACGTTTGCTTTTCCAAGCATTTGTCAACTGGGCATCGCGCATATCTCCGCCCATTTTAGCATTAGCTTTGCAAAGAGTCAGCAGTTCAAGAAGGTCCTCTTTTGTATTTGGCACCGGATATGACTTTATAGCCTGCACCATGCGACGCGTCGCATTATCCATACCATAAACCGAGAGCAGTGATTTTCCGGAGCTTTTATCACTTGCTGCGATATCATCCAACAACTTCTGCAAGCCCTTTGCAGTTGCGTTTGCTTCCACATCACGGAATTCATACCCGCATTCCGGACATTTCGTTTGGAAATTCTGTATCGGCGCACCGCATGAAGGGCATTTCTTCATTGAGCCGAATTTTGTCGACTGCTTGGCTGCCTTTTGTTCGGCCTGCTGTTTTTGAGCCTTGGCAAGTCGACCTTCAAGTACCAGCTCAAACTCGTCAAGATCCACTCCAAGGCTCTGAGCCTTCTTAAAGAGTACTTGCTTCTCTTTATCTGTCAGCACTCCATCGGCCAATGCGGCATCGATGAGCGCTTCGAGTTCTTCGTTATACATACTGATTTATAGTTTATTATGTGTTATACACCTTACGATAATCGAGCATACTCTCGGGTATCGGACGGACAGTTGTTTCAGCACCGGCTTCATCAACCATATCGCAATAATGATTCACGGCATTTTCATGTACATAGAGGTTTTCGGTATCTTCAAGCAATTCGTCTATACCGTCCAAATCATCAGCATAAAGATATACGTCCAATTTCTTGCGGCGCTTCCCGTTGATGATGCAACATACACTTTCCAATGATGAAGGCAAGAATACTTCCCGAAGGTTACCCTGAGTTATGACCGTATCCCAGAGATTTTTAACACCTTCGGGAACGACCAATCGCTCCACACTGTTCGAGCCATAGACCACACAGGGAAATTCATCGAGTTTTTCCACTTTCGACGTATCCACGCTGCTAAGTTTGGGACAGTCATTGATGAACGAATCAGCACGTTTCAGAGTACTCGGCAGCGATACACGCACAAGCTTCTTACAGGCGTCAATAGCATTTTCTTCGAGAACCTCAACCCCTTCAGGAATATTCAATTCTGATATATCCAGGCCGTAAAACGTACCTGATTCAATTTTTTTCAACTTCAACACCTTCGAAAAGTCGAGATATTTTATTTCGCTGTGTTCATCGAATGTTCCGTTCGACAGACGCTCCAACGTTGATGGAAAGACTACTTTTTCTATTTCATCATAATCTTCCAATGTGCTGTCATCCACTTCAGTGACTCCTTCAGCGATGGCAACTGTTTTGTCACCGGCACCTCCGCAAAGAGCATCAACAAGAGCTCCGGTAGCCTTTTCAGTAACTTTGTCGACAACTGTATCGGTAAGTTTATCCTTACCGGCATCTACTACAGCATCGATCAGTTCATCCGTGTTTCCGGTTATTATAGCCTTCAGGCCTTTAAAGAACCCTGACATAATATCAGATTATTGATTGGCCTCATCAAGAGCCTTATCAACAGCATCAGAATACTGATCTACAGCTTCATTAAAATCAGCATCGTTCGATGACGATTTCATCATAGCTGCATTTGCCTTGTTGATAGCTTTCATCGCTTCGATGTCTGCATCTGTTTCTGCATCCTTTGCAGCCTTACTGCCGCAAGCAGTCATCGACGACAGCGCAACGGCTGCAAGCATTACATAAAAGATCTTTTTCATACGGTAGATTGGTTAATTAAAGGTTTGTTATTTCATTGGTAATTTTACGATTGCAACAATCGCTGTTGCAAATTTACAAACAAAGTATAATATTACCCCCCCCGATGTTAATTTATGTTAATTAGTGCGTTTTTTTATTTTGGCTCATCCAAGATCTATTCAATACTTTGTTTCATGAAGCAGAACCATTGCAATACAACCATTCGTTAGCAGAGGGTACTGCAAAATTAACGTAATGCCGGCGAAAGCCGGCAAAGGTAGGGGCGAGCCTTCTGAAGTGACCCCAAAAAGTTGGACAGGTTAATATTATCCGATTTGATAAAGA
>CALKKU010000037.1 GCA_937995285.1 uncultured Bacteroidales bacterium
GTTATCGAGTAGTTGTTGATTTCTTCGAGAAGGTTGTCGGGATAGCGTCCCGAGAACTCTATGCACCCCAGATCGTTGGTGCGCATATAGTTGAAGTCGGCGTAGATGTTGTCGCGCAAGCGGAAGTACAGGTCGGGGTTCATCACCTTGCCGATGCGCTGCTCCACGTAGTCGCGGTTGACGTCGCGCCACGCAACGGGCACTTGCGATGCACCGACTATGTGGGCAAACGAGGTGTCTTCATCGCCCCACGGTTTGGGTATGACGAAGGTGATGTCCATATCGCCGCATTGCCACATGCCTTGTGTCAGACCGTAGGATGCGGTGCCGAGACCTCCGAGAATATGAGGTGGAAATTCCCACCCGAACATTAATGCTTTCATTGTTGTGTCTTGTGCTTCAGGGTTGGCGGGAATATCAGTTTGTGAGTTTCTTAATCATGCGGACGGTGCGCAGCACTTCGGCCACGTTGGTGGCGTGCGACACGGCGCCGCGTCCCTTGAACGGCGGGTTGCCGTCGTAGAGCTGCGACAGCGAGGCTATGCAGCCTTCGGTCATCTCGTCCTCGAATCCGATGAGCATGCGGTCGATGTAGCCGAGCCCGCTCATGCCGAATACCTTCAAGTAGGCCTCGGCATAGAAACCGATGAGCCACGGACGGGCCGGACCTTGGTGGAGCGCCTGCTCGCGCTCCTCGGGCGAACCGAGGTAGAACGGGCGGTAGCCGTAGCTCTTTGGCGACAGCGTGCGCAGTCCCTTGGGTGTGAGCAGTTCGCGTGTCACAACATCGAGCACGCTCTTGCGCTGACGGCGGTCGAGCGGCGAATAGTCAAGGCCGATGGCCACCGCCATATTCGGACGAACTTCGGGCGAGGCATATTTGCCGTCGACATAGTCGAAAAGATAGCCGCTGTCGTTGAGGAACATATCGACGAACGATTGCTTCATACGTTCGGCGGCTGCGAGCCATGCTTCGCGGCGACCGGCGAGGGTGATGTCGCTCTCGCTGAGCGATGCTCCGAACATCAGGGCGTTGTACCACAGAGCGTTGAACTCCACAAGGTAGCCCGAGCGCGGGATGATGGGACGTCCGGCATGGTTGGCGTTCATCCACGATACGGGACTTTCCGTACCCTCGGTCGTCAGCAAGCCGTTGTCGGGGTCGACTTTGAGGTTGGGGTGACGGTTGTCGAGTATATAGTCGAGCGTGGCGGCCACGAACTGTGCATAGAGCTCGTGAGCGCGTTGCTTGTCCACGGTCTTGGCATATTGCTGAACGGCCCATATGGCCCACAGCGGTATGTCGGGCAGGTCGATGCCGTTGATGCGGCTCGTCGTGTCGCCGGTCTCAAAGAATGCGGTGAGAGCCTTGATGCCTGTGCGCATTATCGATTCGAAGTCGTCGCGGTGGTCGATGGCAAGTGTCAGACCCGGCAGAGCCATGAACGTGTTGCGGGCAAGAATCGTCCCCCAGGGGAAGCCCGAGATCACGTACATATCATCTTTCTTGCCCTGACGGATGTAGAATTGCTTGGCCGAGTTCTTCAGGCAGTTGAAGAACGACGATCGCGGAGTGCGCGAAGCCACTTCGTTTTCGTACATCTTCTTGAGGCTGCGGGGCGACACGGGTTCAACACCGGCCGAGAAGATGATTGATTCGCCCTTGCGGATTGGCACTTCGAAGTAGCCCGGCACCCAAAGGTCTTCGCAGTAGGGAACGCCGCGTTCGAGGTCCTTCACATACTCGATGCCGTTGTACCAGTTTGGTTCGTCGACCCATTCGGGTTTGTGGCTCATCTGCATATAGAGCATCGGGAAGCCGTCGTAGAGACGCGTGCCGATGCCGTTTTCAACCGGTTCGACGGTGCGGTTGATCGAATCGTTGGCTATGCAGAGCGAGTTGCTCTCGCGGAATGCCAGGAACGGCTTGAAGCGGAGTGTCGTTGCCGAGTGAGCTTCGACCAGCGTGTAGCGTATGAGAATGCGATTTTCCTGTGAGATGAATATTTTTTCCTTGGTGAGGATGACGCCGCCCACGCGGTAAGTCATGCGCGGCACATTCTCGCAGTCGAATTCTCGCAGGTACTTGTGGCCGTTGGGGCTGTAGACGCCTCCTTTGTATCGGTGGATGCCGAGGTTGAACGGAGCGCCGTGTTGTATCACCGTTTCGTCGAGCGACGACAGCATCACATGAGGCTTGTTGCCCATCGTTTCGATGGGAATCACCAACAGGCCGTGTTGCTTGCGAGTGTTGCAACCCACGAGCGTGGTGCAGTGATAAGCGCCCGCCTGATTGGTGCGCAGCATCTCCTTGGGTAGCGACTGCTCCAAGTTGATCAGCAGGTTCTTATCAAATTTCAGATAACTCATTTTATAGGGTCAGGTTATTATTGTAGATTTTGTATTAGTTAGGCACCACGAAATTAAGAAATAATTCGCCGTAGCGCAAATTTGCGGGCCGTTTTTTATCGTCATTTATTGCTTTTGCAGCGTCTTTGCAATATTCCGTTTTATTTTTTGTGCATTTATTCAGTATTTATTACCTTTGCGATGATATTCACTTAATTGAAGTCTATGAGAAAGCTCCGTTTTTCACTGATAATGATTGCTGCACTTGTCACATCGTCGGCTGCCGGTCGCGGAAATGCGGGCAAGGTCGCCGGCGTTGGTGACAACTGGAATGTCGGCGTATCGATCGGTACGACAACTCCGCTCAAAGGCGGTTC
>CALKKU010000038.1 GCA_937995285.1 uncultured Bacteroidales bacterium
CGAGATCTAGTACGGTCTCGTGGGCTCGGAGATGTGTATAAGAGACAGCAACTGGAATGTCGGCGTATCGATCGGTACGACAACTCCGCTCAAAGGCGGTTCGTTTTGGCGTGGTATGCGACCCTCGGTCGGCTTTGAGGTCGGCAAGCAGGTGTCGCCCGCTCTCGGACTGGCCGTCGAAGGTTCGTGGGGTATCAACACCTCCACGCGTCCCGGAGCTTTCCACAGCCACACGGCGTTCGACAACTCGTACATCGGTGCGCTCGGACAACTTGACTTCATGCGGCTGTTCAATCCCCTGTACGGGCGGCGCTTTTCGGTGTCGGCAATCGCCGGTGCCGGTTGGGGGCACCTCTACCGCTCCGGTGCGATGAGCGATCACAACTACTTCGCCACCCGTGCCGGTCTGGCACTGGACTACCGGTTCACGCGCAGCATGTTGCTGTCGCTTCGTCCGTCGTTTGTGTGGGACATGAGCGATGCCGACATCAATCAAACATCGGCCGGCTACAAGGCCTCGCGTGCCGTGTTCTCGCTTCAGGCTGTGTTGAAATACGACTTTGGACCCGGCTTTCAGCCGATGCCGGTCTACGATATGTCGATTGTCGACAACCTCAATGCCGAAATCAATCGCCTTCGCAGCAGCCTCGACGAATGCCATGCACAGCTCGACGCCGTTCGCTCCGACCTCGAAGAATCGCGGTCGGCCGACCGTCCGGTTGTCCGCGAGGTGGTGGTGAACAATCAGATGAATACAATCTACGACGTGTTCTTCCACACCGGATCGAGCATAATAAGCGTCGATCAGTTTGCCAACGTCGAGCGTGTGGCCGCGCACCTTCGCAACAATCCCGATGCGACGGTGACGATCAAAGGCTACACCAGCAGCGAAGGCTCGGTGACGGTCAATGCCCGCCTTTCGACGGCGCGTGCGCAGGCCGTGAAGACAGCGCTTGTCAACCGCTATCACATCGACCCCGACAGGATAACGGCCGAGGGCTGCGGCGTGGGCAAGCTTTTTGACGAGGAATCGTGGAATCGCGTCAGCGTATGTTCCATCACGATCAAGTAACTGAGATAAATCAATCAAATTTAATTTTAATTTTATATTCATAACCAATTTAAGTGTTAATATTCTGATACTATGGATTTTGCTACTATATGCGGTTGGATAGCCAGTGTGAGTATGGTCGCCGGTTACATGCCGCAGGCCATTGTGACGATGCGTACCCGCGAGACCGACGGTATTGCCCTGCCTACATTCAGCATGATGGCCATGGGCAGCCTGTTTTTCATCATCCAGGGCGTGCTGTTGGACAATTGGCCTCTGGCTGTCACCAACATAATCACCGGCACTTGCTCGGCAATCGTGTTCTCAATCAAGATTTACAACGACTACTTCAAGAAGAAAAAGTAGAACACTGCAAAGTTACGACGTGAGGATTGCCGTGCCACCGGATTTTGGTCGTCACGACCAAAATTTGTATCTTTGTGCATTGATTAATCCTAACCGAGCCTCATGAACAGACTGTTGCTCGCACTGACGTTGCTGCTGACATCCGTTATGTCTTCGGCCCAGCTCAACACCGACCAGGTGATGCGGGTGGGGCAGAATGCCTTATACTTTGAAGATTACATGCTCTCTATCCAGTATTTCAACCGAGTGATAGAGGCAAAGCCTTATCTTGCAAAGCCTTACTTCCTGCGTGCTATTGCCAAACTCAATCTCGAAGACTACACCGGCGCCGAAGTCGATGCCTCAAAGGCCATTGACCTCAATCCCTACCTTACCGACGCCTGGGAGGTGCGCGGCGTTGCTCGTCAGAACCTCGGCAACTCGGCCGGCGCTATCACCGACTACGATCACGCCCTCGAACTCATCCCGCGCAACCGCCAGCTGCTCTTCAACAAGGCTATGGCTCAGGACGATGTGAAAGACTTCGTTGGCGCCGATTCCACTTACAGCGCTCTGCTCACCTACTATCCCGGCTTTGACAACGGCTACCTTGGCCGCGCACGTCTGCGCCTCGAACAGGCCGACACCACAGCCGCCCTTGCCGATATCGACAAAGCACTGTCGATCAATCGCAATGCCTTCAACGGCTACATCATGCGAGCCGACATACTCATTCACCGCAACGAGGACTTCCAATCGGCTCTCTCCGATATGGACGAGGCCGTGAAATTGCAGCCGCGTATGGCCGGTCTGTATGTCAACCGTGCCTACCTGCGTTATCGTCTCGACGACTACTTCGGTGCTATGGCCGACTTCGACTATGCCATCGAACTCGACCGCGACAACGTCAGCGCTCTCTACAACCGCGCCATGCTGTCGATGGAAGTTCAAGCCAACGACAACGCTCTTCGCGACCTCAACCGTGTGCTCGAACTCCGACCCGACGAAACCAACGCCTACTTCAACCGCTCGATAGTCAACACTCGCAAGGGCCTGTGGCGTGATGCCTTGGCCGATGTAAATCATGTCGTTACGGCATATCCCGAGTTGCCCGAGCCGCTCTATCTGCGTGCCGAAATCAACCGCAACCTGCGTCGCTTCGATTCCGCACAAGCCGACTACGACAAGGCTCGTCGCCTTGCCCGCGTCATCAGCAATGTGGATGACGACCCGTCGGCACCGCTCAAAGAGCCGACTGCCGAAGAGGTGGCTCGCCGCTTCGCCTCGCTCGTCACAGTCGACGACAATGTGGAGATTCAGGAAGAATACAACAACTCGGCTATTCGCGGCAAGGTGCAGGATCGCAACTTGCAGATCGAACCCGAGCCGTGGCTCGAAATCGCCTACTATAATACCCCCAACGAACTGCGCAACTCCACATATTACATAAAGGAGGTTGA
>CALKKU010000039.1 GCA_937995285.1 uncultured Bacteroidales bacterium
GCCATAGCCGCAGTAGGCCTCTCCGACAAAGCCGACCGCTTCGTGGCCTCGCTCAGCGACGGCGAGCGACAGAAAGCGATGATCGCTCGCGCCGTTGCACAGTCGACACCGCTTATCGTACTCGACGAGCCGACATCGTTTCTCGACGTAGCCGCCCGCTTCGAAATTATGAATCTGCTAAGCCGTATCGTTGCAGAGCGCGGCACCACCGTCCTTCTTTCGACCCACGATATCGCACCGGCAATGGCAGCCGCCACCGACATCTGGGCGATTACCGAAGGAGCCGTCACTGCCGGAAGTCGCGACAGCGTCATCTCCTCGGGCATTCTCGACACAGTTTACCACGGCGCCCGGTTCGATGCAACCGGCCTCGATTTCCGACCGGCCTGACCCGCAACTTCTTTGATTTTGAGAGGTCGTGGAAATTTGCTACCTTTGCACTGCCGTATGCGCTCGTGCGACGCGAGCGCATCATAACGTTAAACCAACTACTTAACCAATGTCTGAAATAAAGATAGCAGGTATTATGCGTTCCGGTGCGTTCTCGCCCAACCACATCGGCAACGATGCCGCTATATTCAATATCGTGGCCGACCAACTGCGCAAGCGCGGTTGTCTGGTCAACGTCTACTCCGAAGAGCAGTTCGACAAGAGCGACATTACCGAGCCGGTAATTCTCAATATGTGCCGCGAACAGCGGTCGTTCGAGCGTCTTCAGCAACTCGAAGACCAAGGGCGACTGGTCATCAATTCGGGCTACGGCATAGAGAACTGCACGCGCGAGCGTATGACCCACATTCTCGTCACCGCCGGCATCCCCTACCCCGAGAGCATCGTGTGCGACACCGACGAAGTTGTGAAGGATCGCCTCATCAAAGCAGGCATCACAAGTTGCTGGGTGAAGCGCGGCGCCGGACACACAATGCACCGCGAGGACGTGACATATGCACGCCACCCGCAGGAAGCTCAGGAAATCATACAGGAATTTTTCATGCGCGGCATCAAGCGTGCCGTCATCAACCGCCACCTTGTCGGCGACCTCGTGAAGTTCTACGGCGTAGCCGGTACTCCGTTCTTCTACTGGTTCTATCCCTTTGAATCGGGGCACTCGAAGTATGGTGCTGAAGCCGTCAACGGCCACACGCACAACACGCCTTTCGATGTCGAACGTCTGAAGAGTCTCTGCGCCAAGGCGGCCGATGCCATCGACATCAAGATCTACGGCGGCGACTGCATCATCGATGCCGAAGGCGGAATCTCGATTATCGACTTCAACGACTGGCCGTCGTTCGCACCATGCCGCGACGAAGCCGCGCCCGTGATTGCACGTATGGTTATGAGCCTGATTAAGAAAACTCTTTAAGCGGAGCAACGTATATCAATGCAATCCGAAACAAAAGCAAAGCCGTCAATACTGTCGCGCATAGCGGACAAGGTGATGCACAGCGGAGGCTGGTTCACATTCATCCGCTCCTCGATATCCTCGCAAATAGCCTCGTGGATTGATATGGGCACAAGTTTTGTGTTCTATGCATGGATTCTCGTGGCGCTTGACCCGTTCTATCGTTCCAACCTCTCGGTGGCTATAGGTGCTGTCATCGGCGGCATCGTCAACTGCTGCATCAACTACCGTTTCACGTTCCATGCCAAGGGCCAGTCGGTACGATCCGTAGCTGTGAAATATGCCATGGTGTGGATCGGCAGTCTGCTGCTCAATATGTACGGCACCACCGGTCTCGGCGCACTTCTCACCTCGTGGAAGTGGCTCACCGAGTCGGCCGGCTTCACAGCCGACGGCATCTTCGCCGCCGCACGCCTCACCACTTCGCTTGTTGTGTCGTTGGCTTGGAACTTTCTGCTCCAGCGCAGTTTTGTCTACCGTCCGTCGGCATTCGACCCCTACGCTATCCGTTTTGTAAACATCTTCGTGCCGCAACGCCGCCGGGCGACCACGGCCGACCCCGATTCAGATAATTGATCTCCACTATGGAAAAGGAAAATAAAAGTACTTTCAAAAGATTTCGCGACGCCCTGCAACAGGGTATCTATGCCGTCATCAACCCCTTCGTGCGGTTCATGATCAAAATCGGCATCACGCCCAACATCGTCACTACCATCGGTCTGCTCGGCAACCTCGCCGCAGCGGCCATCTTCGCATGGGCGGGCTATACGGCGACTCCCGACGATCTCCGCTTCGGTCTCGTCACCGTTGCCGGCGCAGTGATTATTCTGTTCTCGCTCTTCGATATGCTCGACGGCCAGGTGGCACGTTTGGGCAATATGGCATCGCGCTTCGGAGCGCTCTATGATTCCGTACTCGACCGCTACTGCGAATTACTCACCCTCGGCGGTATTGCCTACTATATGTTCTGCACCGGCTATCAGATCGGTGCGCTCATCACCTTCCTCGCTATGGTCGGTTCGGTGATGGTGTCGTACGTTCGCGCACGTGCCGAAGGCCTTGACATTGAATGCAAGGTAGGCTTTATGCAGCGTCCCGAGCGTGTGGTTGTCACCAGCGCCGGCGCATTGGCAGCCGGTATCACCGGCCTTAACGCCACTGAGTTCGATGCAATGTACATCCTCATTTTCGCTATGGCCGTCATTGCCGTATTTGCCAACATCACGGCGTTTATGCGCATCGACCACTGCCGCCGCGAACTCACCTCAGCCGACAAACATTGATCGACATATGACCGTATCGATCCGACAACGTCCGTCGCTTCGCGAGACAATGACTATGCTCATCTGCTTGGCCGTATGGCTGATAGTCACCGGTGTATGCATAGGATTCCGTCCCGAGCATTCGTTTCTCGCCGTGCTCATCGCCGCTATGTTCATTGCTTGCGGTTGGAGCCGCCGCGTCGTTGTGGCTCTTATTCCGTTCGCACTCTTCGGCATCAGTTACGACTGGATGAACATTCTGCCCAACTATGAAGTCAATCCGGTCGACATCGAAGGACTGTATTCCGCCGAGAAATCGATTTTCGGCATAGCTACGGCTGCCGGGACATTGACGCCCAACGAGTTTTTTGCTCTGCACAATTGCACGCTCATGGATATCTTCGCCGGGCTTTTCTACCTCTGCTGGGTACCGGTTCCGATAGTGTTCGGGCTGTGGCTCTACTTCAAGGGACAGCGCAGCATGTACCTACACTTTGCCATAGTATTTTTGTTCGTCAACCTGCTCGGCTTTGCCGGCTATTACATCCACCCGGCCGCACCGCCGTGGTATGTGGCCTCGCACGGCTTCGATATGATACAGGGCACACCGGGCGAAGTCGCCGGTCTCGGTCGCTTCGACGCTCTCACCGGCCTCAATATCTTCCACGGACTGTATGCCCGCAACGCCAACGTGTTCGCGGCCATGCCGTCGCTTCACTCTGCCTATATGCTCATAGCGTTCATCTACTCGCTCAAGGCTCGCTGCCCGCTGTGGCTGCGCCTCGGCTGCGCCGTGATATGCCTCGGCATCTGGTTCACGGCCGTCTATACCTCGCACCACTACATCCTCGACGTGATCGGCGGCATCGGCGTGACACTGCTCGGCTTCGTGCTGTTTGAATACGTCATAATGCGCATTCCGGCTGTGGCACGGTTTGTTGACAGATACACCGACTATATCACTCCCCCAACCAAGAAATAAACAATCACAACAATGTTCGTAGATCTCAAACGTCAATATCGACAGTCGCTCAAGTCGCTCGATACGGAAGAAAACATCGATCTCGCATTCTATCGCCCCATCGGCTTCGCCTGGGCCTACCTTTTCCGCCGCATCGGCATCACGCCCAATGCCGTCACCATCGCGTCTATATTCCTCGGTGTCGGAGCCGGTATCTGCTTCTATTTCCCCAACCTGTGGTTCACCGTCCTCGGCATAGTGCTACTCGTGTGGGCCAATTCGTTCGACAGCTGCGACGGCCAGCTGGCACGCCTCACCGGCAACTACTCTCCGCTTGGCCGCATCCTCGACGGACTTAGCGGCGACCTGTGGTTTGCCGCCATCTACATCGCCATCTGCCTGCGCTCGATGACGTTCACGCCTTTCTTTATGGAACATCCGTGGGTCATTTGGGTCATCGCAGTTGTCGCCGGCATCTGCCACGGCAAGCAAGCCGCCATGGCCGACTACTACCGTCAATTCCACCTCTATTTTGTCAAGGGTGCCGAAGGCAGCGAACTCGACCGCGTGGAAGACGTCGACCGCCGTATGGAAGGTCTGACATGGAGTCGCAACTTCTGGCGACGCCTTACCCTCACTTTCTACCGAGGCTACACCGCCAACCAACAGGCGTGGACACCGGCTATGCAGCGTCTGCGCGATACACTGGCCGTCGTCTATCCCGACGGTGTCATTCCCGACGACTTCCGACAAGCATTCCGCGCTGCATCAAAGCCCCTGATGAAGTACACCAACATACTCACATTCAACTGGCGCACATTCGCCTTGTTTGCATCGCTGCTTGCTTTTCAGCCGTGGCTCTACTTCATATTCGAGCTCGTAGTGCTCAACATAATTCTCGTCTACATGATGCGCCGACACGAGAGCATATGTCGCCGCTTCACCGACGAACTGCGTAAAAAATTCAACCTATGATTTCGGGCATCATATTCGACTACGGAGGCACAATCGATTCGGCCGGCGACCATTGGAGCGAGGTAATTTACGATCAATATCGCGCCTACGGCCTCGACATCGATTACGACACTTTTGCCGAAGCATATGTCTACGGCGAACGGTATCTGGCAAAGAACTATGTGGTGACAGCATCAGACACATTTCGCGACGTGATGCGCCGCAAACTGACGCTGCAGATGAACCACCTTGCCGAAAAAGGCGTGCTAAGCCAAATTGCGGCGACAGCATCTGCGTACCCCATAGCAGATGCCTGCTATCGCCATGCTCGCACTTGCATAGACGACATACGCGACGATATCGAAGCGCTTGCCGAACGCTATCCGCTTGTCCTGGTATCGAACTTCTACGGCAATATCGACAGTGTGCTGCGCGATATGAACCTGCGTCACCTCTTCCGAGGTATCGTCGAAAGCGCCGTCATCGGCATCCGCAAACCCGATCCGCGAATCTTCGCCGTGGGCTGCACTGTACTTGATCTACCGGCTGACGAAGTGCTCGTCGTAGGCGACTCCATCGACAAAGACCTGCTGCCCGCTTCATCGCTCGGCTGCTCGACAGCCTACATCGCCGGCCGCCCCTGGCGTGCCGCCAAAGCGATCCCCGAAGCCGCCCGCTTCACCCCCACGACAATCCACGCCCTCACCGCCGAATTGGTGAAATAGTGCGTTTACAGCATCACAAATCTGCAAAATAACGCGTTTGCAATTGGCGAATTTTGCAAAATAGTGCGTTTTAAATCTTTAAAATCTGCAAAATAATGCGTTTTGCAGATTTATTTACATACCGATTACATAGCACACTATATTACATCAATTACAAATATTCATCGGCAAGAGGGTGTTGCAAAATTAACGCAATGCCGGCAAAAGCCGGCGAAGGTAGGGGCGAGCCTTCGGCCCGCCCGACGTCGCTCGGCGCGCAATTAATTATAACACACCATATTGCACATTAATGGCACGCGAAACGCATGCCACCACATATCAATGGATTATTATAAAGGCGTAGAGCGAAGGCATCTCACGATGGCTTCGCTCTACTATTCACACAAATCAACTTATGAAAAAAACTATTATTTATTACGGCCGACATAGTTTAAAGTGACTCATAGGCATGCCGGCCTTTTGGGGTAAATCCGATTAGAACGGACGGCCACCACCTCCGCCGGGAGGAGGACCGGGATTGCCACCGCGAGGCGGCTTGGGAGCACCTGCGGGAGGGCCGTCAGGGCCGCCGAAGTCATCGCGCGTCGAGGGCTGATTGCCTTTGCCGAATGTGTTGAACTTATAGGCCACAGTGACCATAAAGTAGCGGCCGAGCGAATTTACGGCGCTATCCTCGATGTAGTTGGCCGTAACGGTGCGACTGATATTTGAGTTCTGGCGCAACAGATCGTAAGCCTTCAGAGAGAGGGTGAGCGAACGGTCGCGCAGGAATTCGTAGCTTATCGAAGCGTTCCACATCCAGCGATTCTCGTCGAAGCCTTGCGAATAGCCACGTGTTGCGGTGAAGTCGAGGTCGGAGTTGAGAACGAGTCCGAAAGGTGTGTTGTACGTTACATATAGCATACCGCCGTAGGAGTGAATGGTGCGGTCGGCCGATGCCTGTACGGTGTTGTGAACGGTCTGAAGGTTGTAGCGCGGACGAACTTCCAACTCAAAGTTGTCTGGGCGGAACGCGATACCGAACGATTCATCGACCGAGAACGAACCGGAGCGGTTGCGCAAGCCGTTGTTGTAGCCGATTGCATTGGAGTAGTAGAGCATCACATGGTTGTTGAATGTCCACAACTTGTTGCTGAACGGGAACGACACCATATTCATCCCTCGGATGTTCCACGTGCCGTTGACATTGGTATAGGTCGTCGTCTGACCGCCGGTGGTGGCGTCGTAGGTCGTCTTCGACACGATTGAGTTCTGAGCCACCTGAGCATCGAACATTGTCATTATCGAGCGCTGTGCTTCGGCATTGAAGTTGTGGAAGCGCAGGCGGATATTGTGGGTGAACGACGGCTTCAGGTCGGGATTACCGACGACGATGTTGAGCGGATTGCTACGGTCGGCAACGGGCTGCAACTGTGTCATCGACGGCTGTGAGGAGCGACCCATATAGTCGAGTTGCAGAGCCTGTGACTTCGACTGCTTCCAGCGATAGCGCAGGTAAGGAGCGAAGTTCCACACCCAACGTTCGGGGATATTACGGTCGGAGTTGATGAGGTCGATCGACTTCGAGCGCTGCGGCACGAGCGACAGGCCGGCATCGAGGTTGTGCTTGCGGGCAACGTATTTGTAGCCGACACGGATATCCTGGTTCATATAGTCATTGCGGAAGCGGTTGGACAGGTCGTCGCTGAACACGAGTTCATCGCCGATGACCGGAGTGCCGTCCCATCCGTCGGGGAACGACACGGGGTGGTCGTAAACAAGTTTGTCGGCATTGTTCCACTTGTACTGGAAGCGGTAGGCGAACGTGAGGAAGTTGCCTTTCTTGCCGATAGGCTCGGTCCAGCTCACACGAGCCGAGATGTTGTTGGTCCACGTGCGGTTGGTCGAGAACTGGTCATAGAGATCCACGGAATCGTTGACCTGATAGAACTTATTCCACGAATAGGTATTGGTGTATTCCTTCACGTCGCTGAAGCGATAGTCGACAAAGAGAGCGAGCGAACGTCCGGGACGCGAAGCGAATTTATGGTTGAAAATCAATCGTCCGGAAGCTTCCCACGAATCGCCGCGCGACTTGCTGATGTTGCGGCTTTGGGTGACGGGATTGCTGCCGTCGGCACCGCCCGATGTAAGAGACGAATCGACCGACCACGAATTGTTGTGGTTGTAACTGAACGAGGGGCGGAAGTCAAACGAATTGAGCGAATCCGGCTTCCATTGTATGCGGAAGTCGCCGCGATAGTTGTTGCCGATGTCACGAGCCTGCTTGCCGCTATTAAGATACGAAGTGTAGTCGTCGAGCAAATACTGGCGCGACGAACGCTGGCGGGTGTCGCGGTCGCTGCGCGAGTACATAATGTCGCCGCCCACGCGGAACTTCTCCTCGTTGCCGATATTGAAGTTGATGCCGAGCGCCTGCGATGTAGTTATGCCCGTCGAGCCGCCGAAGCGACGGAAACGCGAGGCGGTGCCGTCGTTGAAACTGAGGTCATTGACGTTGTTGAGCGCACCGATAAGTGTCAACTGATTGCCGTTCCAAAAGCGGTTGATATTGAACTGCCCGCGATAGCGATCGTCGGTGCCGTAGCCGCCTTCGATAGTGCCGAACCAACCGTTCTGCATACCCTTCTTCACGGTGAGGTTAATGACAGTTTCATCCTCGCCGTCGTCTACACCGGTCATACGCGCAAGGTCGCTCTTGCGATTGACAACCTGAAGGCGTTCGACCATATCGACAGGGAGGTTGCGCGATGCCACCGTGGGATCGTCGCTGAAAAACTCCTTGCCGTCGACAAGAATCTTGGTCACTTGCTGGCCGTTGGCTGTAATCTTGCCGTCCGAACCCACTTCTACACCGGGCAGACGCTTGAGAAGGTCTTCAACAACTGCATTGGGAGCGGTACGATAACTGTCGGCATTGAATTCGATGGTGTCCTCCTTCACGGTGATAGGAGTCTTGATGCCAACAACCGTGGTTTCGCGAAGCATAATTGCATCTTCATTGAGAACCACATTGCCCACAGCCAAGTTTGATTCTTTGACCTCGACAGGCTTGTGAGTGGTGGTATAGCCCACATACGATATTTGTAGGATATACTTTCCGCGGCCGACGTTGCGCAGCGCAAAGTTGCCGTCGGTGTCGGTGACGCCGCCATTGACAGCCGTGCTGTCCTTGGCGCTGAGCAACTTCACCGAAGCGCTTATGAGCGGTTCTCCGCCCGAGTCGGCGACCTTGCCGCTTACGACGTAAGCATAGACGCTTGCCGCGCCGATGAGTGTCAATAATAAAAGGAGAGAGATTTTCTTCATAAGATATTAAAATGCTTCTTTCGTTATTATGCCGCAAAGGTAAAAACGCCCGACGACACTGCCAATTTTAATTGACAAACCGCCCGAGATTATCGACAAACGCCTCGGTACATAAAATAAAAAAGCCAAGTTTCACAACTCGACTTTCCGTTAACCTTTATCTTTAATCTAATACTATAAAAAACACACATACAAAGGTACTGCTTTTTCGATAAACTGAACACGATACTGCAATTTTTCTTCCCTGTTTTAAGAATTATTAAACGTTATTAAAGAAGTTGTTACACCAATATTACATAAAGTCCCGATTTATAAAAAATGGAGCGCCTGTATTCTTAAATCCAAATAAAATTAATAATTTTGCGACTATAAATTTTGTGATTAAAATTTTGTGACCGCTAACAACATTTTCCCATGCTGATACTCTATCGTATATACCAAGTGCTGATAATGCTGCCGGTGCTGGCTGTAGCCACCGCATTGGCGGCCACATCGACCATAGTGGCCACCCTACTCGGCGGCGCTCGCTACTGGGGATATGTGATTCCGCGAGCATGGGCGCGGTTGTTCTGCCTTATGACCTTGGTGCGCGTCGAAGTTCGCGGAGCCGATAACATCGCCAAAGGACAGTCCTACGTGTTTGTAGCCAATCATCAGGGAGCATACGACATCTTCGCCATCTATGGCTACCTCGGCCACAACTTCCGCTGGATGATGAAAAAAGCCTTGGAGAAAATACCCCTCGTAGGCTTTTCGTGCAAAGTGTCGGGGCATATATACGTCGACAACTCCTCGCCGAGTGCTACACGCGCCACCATGGCTACGGCCGAGAGGCAACTGGCCGGCGGTATGTCGGTGGTGGTGTTTCCGGAAGGCTCTCGCACTCCCGACGGCCGACTGAAGCGCTTCAAGCGCGGAGCTTACATTCTGGCGACCGAATTCAACCTGCCCGTGGTGCCCATAACCATCGACGGCGCCTACGCAGTGATGCCGCGCAGCGCTCGCCTACCACGCCCGGGCCGGATAATTCTCACTATCCACAAGCCGATAGAGGCCGGCAGCGACGGCCACAATCTGACGGCGCTCATCGAGCAATCGCGCGAAGCGATTGCATCGGCTCTGCCCGCCGACCAACGAAATTAAGCAATGAACGATTTCAAAGAAGTTTCAGAATCATACACCCTGCCCGAAGCAATTCGCGAGGCACAGCGTTGCCTCCACTGCAAAGTGCCCGGATGCAAGAAGGGGTGCCCCATATCCAACGACATCCCCGATTGGATTGCCGAACTTGCCAAGGGCAATATGGGCAATGCAATGAGTATAATCCACCGCCGCAGCAACCTGCCGGCAATCTGCGGTCGCGTGTGCGGCCACGAACGCCAATGCGAGGGCGGCTGCGTACTCGGCAAGAAAGGTACACCTATCAATATAGGTAAGCTCGAACGCTTCGTGGCCGACTTCGACAGCGAAGCCGGACTTACCCATGATGCAATCCCCGAGAAGACGCGCGGCGCGGTAGCCGTCATCGGCAGCGGTCCGGCCGGACTGACAATTGCCGGCGACTTGGCACGCCAAGGCTTCCGCGTGGAAATATTCGAAATGGAACCCGAACCCGGCGGCGTACTCATGTTCGGCATACCGGAATATCGCTTACCCAAGGAAGTAGTCAACCGCGAAATCAAGAAAATCGAGAATCTCGGCGTTGTGTTCCACCTGTGCACCACCATCGGGCGCGACCTCACCATCGACGACCTCTTTGCCCGCGGCTTCGACGCCATATTTATGGGCACGGGTACGGGCAAGCCCAAGCGACTGCCCATCGAAGGCATCAATCATCGCGGCGTGCGCCAGGCCATCTGGTTTCTGCGTCGCGTGAGCCTGTACCAATGCGGATGCATCACCCGCGATGAAATTGTGGTCGGCCCCGGCGACAAAGTTGCCGTAATCGGTTGCGGCAACACGGCTATGGATGCCGCCCGCACCGCCTTGCGCCTCGGAGCCGATGAGGTGACGATTATCTACCACCGCACCGCCGACCGTATGAGTGCCCTCAAGGCCGAGTATGACGATGCCGTAGCCGAAGGCGTCAAGTTCCTGTGGAATACCGACGTCATCAAAGTCGAAGGCACCGACGGTATTGACCTCAAACAAATCGTTATCTCCACCGAAGGGCACGAAAGCACTGTGCCCGTCACGCGCCTGATTTTGGCCGTCGGCAGCGCTCCCGCCGCACGCATCGTGTCGACCACCGAAGGTATTTCAGTCGATGACAAGGGATATGTACTCACCCGCGACGTGCCCTATGGCATGACGACCCGCAAAGGCGTATTCGCCGGCGGAGATGTCACCAACCGCCCCGCTACAGTGGTCCACGCTATGCAAGACGCCAAGCGTGTGGCCGAAGGGATCGCACAATATATCGATGCTATAAAATTGATGGAACTAATCAACTGATAACAGGTTTATGAAACGCTTCTGTCGGACATTACTCACGATTCTGCTGCCGCTGATGGTCGTCTACCTCAGCGCCGGAGTGTCGTTGACGCATTGTCTGCATTCGGGAGCGACGAAAATCAATACGACGGCATCATGCGGATGCTCGGGCAACAAGCCGTGCGGCGACTGTATGGAATATATGCAGGCTCGTCTGTCGACAGCCGAAGCGGCAACGACAATCGACACGCCGACCGACAGCGGCACGCGCTTTGCCTTGAACTTATCCATCAGCGCGAGG
>CALKKU010000040.1 GCA_937995285.1 uncultured Bacteroidales bacterium
AGCACTGGTCTCCAAAACCAGGTGTCGGGAGTTCGAGCCTCTCTTCCCGTGCTAATTTTTTGAAAATGAAGAAACTTAAACTACTTACGAATATTGAGGAGTCTTACGAAGAACTTCGGTTTAAGACTTCTTGGCCCACCAGAAAGCAGGTTCTCAAATCTGCTCTGCTCGTGATGATAGCTTCCGTTATTATCGCTCTGATAATTTTCGTCATGGACCAGGTGGTTGACCGCTTGATGCACTTCATTTACAGTTTTTAATCATCCCTAATCAGCTCGGAAATTGGAAACATCTAAGTCTGAATCGAAAAGAGGTTGGTACGTCTTGCGTGCCATTTCCGGTAAGGAAGCCAAGGTTAAGGAAGTTCTTGATGCTCAAATCAAGAACACCGATCTCGGCAACTACTTGTTTCAAGTCTTGATTCCCACCGAGAAGGTTATGGCGGTTCGTAACGGCAAGAAGATTGTGAAAGAACGCAATCTTTATAGCGGCTACGTCTTCATCGAGGCTGATCTCCGCGGTGAGGTAATCCATCAGTTGACCAACACCACTAACGTTATCGACTTCCTTCGCGGTCGCGAAAAGGGCGCACAGCCCGAACGCTTGCGCGAGGCCGAAGTGATGCGTATGCTCGGTGCGGCCGACTCGTTGGCCGATCCTTCCGGAGATGAGGTCAATGACTATATCATCGGTGAAAAAGTTAAAGTCAACGAAGGCCCCTTCAACGGCTTTACAGGTACCATCGAGAAAGTCGACCGCGAGAAGAAGAAACTTACTGTTATCGTCAAGATATTCGGTCGTCCGAATCCTTTGGAATTGGATAATTCGCAGGTAGAGCGAGAATGAGCAATTGAAGGTTACGCTCGAAAGTTCACTATCGCTAACTTAATTAATTTTTTAATTAGTTTTTACAATGGCTAAAGAAATTGCTGGACAAATCAAATTGCAGATTAAAGGCGGAGCAGCCAATCCCTCACCCCCAGTTGGCCCTGCCCTGGGTTCGAAGGGTATCAACATCATGGAATTTTGCAAGCAATTCAATGCCCGCACTCAGGACAAAGCCGGTAAGATTCTTCCTGTAGTAATCACTTACTATACCGATAAATCTTTCGACTTTATTGTCAAGACTCCCCCGGTTGCAATCCAACTTAAGGAGGCTGCCAAGGTTAAATCCGGTTCGAAAGAACCCAACCGTACAAAGGTTGCCGAGATTACTTGGGATCAAGTGCAGGCTATTGCTAATGACAAAATGCCTGACCTCAACTGCTTCACCGTTGAATCAGCTATGCGCTTGGTAGCCGGTACGGCCAGAAGTATGGGTATCACCGTTAAGGGCGATTTCCCCGGTAAATAACTTTTAAACTTCAATTGTAATGAGTAAACTGACTAAAAACCAAAAGTTAGCCCTTGCCAAGATTGAAGCCGGGAAAACTTACACCTTGGCTGAAGCCGTAGAAAAGGTTAAGGAAATCACCTTCACCAAATTTGATGCATCGCTCGATATTGACGTGCGTCTCGGTGTAGACCCCCGCAAGGCCAATCAGATGGTGCGCGGCGTTGTGACGCTGCCCCACGGCACAGGCAAGACAGTTCGTGTCCTCGTACTCTGTAACCCCGATGCTGAAGCAGCCGCTAAGGCAGCAGGCGCCGACTACGTGGGCTTGGACGAATATATCGAAAAGATCAAAGGTGGCTGGACCGATGTTGATGTTATCATCACTCAGCCTGCCATCATGGGTAAAATCGGCGCTCTCGGCCGTGTACTCGGTCCCCGTGGCCTTATGCCTAACCCCAAGAGCGGTACAGTGACTATGGATGTCGCCAAGGCTGTTGAAGAGGTTAAGAAGGGTAAGATCGACTTCAAGGTCGACAAGAACGGTATCGTTCACTCTTCGATCGGCAAGGTTTCGTTCACTCCCGAACAGATGTACGACAACGCCCGTGAGTTTATTAACACCCTCATCAAGCTCAAGCCCGCGACAGCAAAGGGTACATATATCAAGAGCATTTATCTTTCGAGCACAATGAGCGCCGGCCTCAAGGTCGACTCCAAGTCGGTCGAAGGTTAACCGTTTAATCCACGCAGACAATGAAAAAGGAAGATAAAGCTTTAATTATCGACAATATTGCCGAAACCCTCAAGTCGTACAACAGCTTCTACCTGGTAGAAACTGCCGGACTTGACGCTGAGAAGACTTCGCAGCTCCGTCGTGCCTGCTTCAAGGCAGACATCAAGCTGATGGTTGTTAAGAACACACTTCTCCACAAAGCGCTTGAACGTCTCGACGGCGACTATACCGAACTTTATCCCACACTCGCAGGTTCTACCTCGCTGATGTGCACAAACGTAGGTAATGCTCCCGCCAAGCTCCTCAAGGACTTTGTAAAGAAGGGTGATACCCTCCCTGCCCTCAAGGCTGCATATGTTGAAGAATCCGTTTACGTTGGTGCTAACCAACTCGACGCACTGGCAGCAATCAAGAGCAAGAGCGAACTCATTGCAGACGTTATCGCTCTGTTGCAGTCGCCCGCCAAGAATGTTGTTTCGGCTCTCCAGTCGGGCAGCACAAAACTTCACGGCATCCTCGAGACGCTTTCAAACAAATAATCTCACTACCCAATCAATCTCGATTAATAACAAATAAACATATACTAAAATGGCAGATTTAAAAGCTTTTGCTGAACAACTTGTTAACCTTACCGTAAAGGAAGTAAACGAACTCGCTCAGATCCTCAAGGAAGAATACGGTATCGAACCCGCTGCTGCTGCAGTTGCCGTTGCTGCCGGCCCCGCCGCCGCTGCTGCCGCTGAGGAAAAAACCTCATTCGACGTAGTCCTCAAGAACGCCGGTGCCAACAAGCTCCAGGTCGTTAAGAAGGTGAAAGACGTAGCCGGCCTCGGCCTCAAGGAAGCCAAGGAAATGGTTGACGGCGCTCCCAGCGTAGTCAAGGAAGGTCTGGCTAAGGACGAAGCTGAAGCTCTCAAGAAAGAGCTCGAAGAAGCAGGCGCCGAAGTCGAACTTAAATAATCTACCTGATATTCAGGACAATGGGTTAAGAAGACCTCTGTGGAGGTATTCTTAACCCCTTTGTGTCGTATTTAGACACGCCTCCTTAAGTTCCCCTCCATTAACATAAACCTAATTTCATAGATGTCAGTTTCCTCAAAACCACGCATTAATTTTGCAACGGTAAAGAATCCCCTTCCTTACCCTGACTTCCTTGAAGTGCAGCTCAAGTCGTTCCGCGACTTCTTGCAGCTCGACACTCCGCCCGAAAAACGTAACAATGAAGGACTTTTCAAGGTTTTTGCCGAAAATTTTCCTATAGCCGACACTCGCAACAACTTCGTTCTCGAGTTTCTCGACTACTATATAGATCCCCCGCGCTACACAATCGAGGAGTGTCTCGAACGTGGTCTTACGTATTCGGTGCCTTTGAAGGCTAAACTCAAACTGTATTGTACCGACCCCGACCACGAAGACTTCGCTACTGAAATTCAGGATGTTTATCTCGGTCCGATTCCTTATATGACCGAGAAGGGAACTTTCGTAATCAATGGTGCCGAACGTGTTGTAGTGTCACAGCTTCACCGCTCACCGGGTGTGTTCTTCGGACAGAGCACCCATGCCAACGGCACCAAGCTCTACTCGGCTCGTATCATCCCCTTCCGCGGCTCTTGGATTGAATTTGCTACGGACATCAACAATGTGATGTACGCTTATATCGATCGTAAGAAGAAATTGCCCGTAACAACCCTGCTGCGTGCAATCGGCCTCGAAAGCGATAAAGATATCATCGAAATCTTTGGACTTGCCGAAGAAATCAAGGTCAACAAGACCAACCTCAAGAAGGCAATCGGTCGCAAGCTCGCCGCACGCGTGCTCAAGACTTGGATTGAAGACTTTGTCGATGAAGATACCGGCGAAGTTGTTTCGATCGAACGCAACGACGTGATTATCGATCGTGAGACCGTGATCACCGAAGAGTACGTCGACCAGATTCTCGAAAGCGGTGTGTCGACTATCCTCCTCCACAAGGAAGACGCCAACACCAGCGACTACTCGATTATCTTCAACACTCTGCAGAAAGACCCCACTAACTCTGAAAAAGAAGCGGTGCAGTTTATCTACCGACAACTGCGCAACGCCGAGCCGCCGGACGATGCAAGCGCCCGCGAAGTTATCACCAATCTGTTCTTCTCGGACAAGCGTTATGATCTCGGCGAAGTGGGTCGTTACCGCATCAACAAGAAGCTGAACCTCGACACTTCGATGGATGTCAAGGTCCTCACTCGCGATGACATCATCAGCATTATCAAATATCTGATTGAGCTCATCAACTCCAAGGCCGACGTCGACGATATCGACCACCTGAGCAACCGCCGTGTGCGTACCGTCGGTGAACAGCTCTACAATCAGTTCGGCGTGGGCTTGGCACGTATGTCGCGCACTATCCGCGAACGTATGAATGTACGCGACAGCGAAGTGTTCGCTCCCATCGATCTTATCAACGCCAAGACTATCTCGAGCGTTATCAATACATTCTTCGGCACCAGCGCGCTGTCGCAGTTCATGGACCAGACAAACCCGCTGGCCGAAATCACTCACAAGCGCCGTATGTCGGCCCTCGGCCCCGGCGGTCTGTCGCGCGAGCGTGCAGGCTTCGAGGTGCGAGACGTGCACTACACCCACTACGGCCGTCTGTGTCCTATCGAAACTCCTGAAGGCCCGAACATCGGTCTTATCAGCTCGCTCTGCGTGTATGCGAAGATCAACGACCTCGGCTTCATCGAAACTCCTTACCGCAAGGTGGAGAACTCGCGTGTGAACCTCAACAACGACGAAGTCGTTTACCTCACCGCCGAGAACGAAGAAGGCAAGATCATCGCTCAGGGCAACGCACCGCTTAATGACGACGGTACGTTCCAGCGCGACCGTGTGAAGGCTCGTGAAGACGCCGACTTCCCTGTAGTTGCTCCTGAAGAGGTGGAACTCATGGACGTGGCTCCTCAGCAGATCGCATCAATCGCTGCATCGCTCATCCCGTTCCTCGAACACGACGATGCCAACCGTGCGTTGATGGGTTCGAACATGATGCGCCAGGCTGTGCCTCTGATTCACAACGAGGCTCCTATCGTAGGTACCGGTATCGAAGCCCAGTTGGCTCACGACTCGCGCACTCAGATTATGGCCGAAGGTCCCGGCGTCATCGAATTTGTTGATGCAACCCAGATTCGCATCCGCTATGACCGCACCGAAGACGAAGAATTTGTCGCCTTCAATGATGCTGTCAAGACATATATCATACCCAAGTGGCGCAAGACCAACCAAAGCATGACCATCGACCTCCGTCCTATCTGCGAGGTGGGTCAGCGCGTCGAGCGCGGCGACATCCTCACCGAAGGTTATGCAACCGAGAACGGCGAACTCGCCCTCGGCCGCAACCTTAAGGTGGCGTTCATGCCTTGGAAGGGTTACAACTACGAAGATGCTATCGTGCTCAACGAGCGCGTTGTGCGCGACGACCTTCTCACTTCGGTGCACGTCGACGAATACTCTTTGGAAGTGCGCGAAACGAAGCGCGGCCTCGAAGAACTTACCTCGGATATCCCCAACGTGAGCGAAGATGCAACCAAGGACCTCGACGAACGCGGTATCATCCGTATCGGCGCTCACGTCGTACCGGGCGATATCATGATCGGTAAGATTACCCCGAAGGGCGAAAGCGACCCGACCCCCGAAGAAAAACTGCTTCGCGCTATCTTCGGCGACAAGGCCGGCGACGTGAAGGATGCTTCGTTGAAGGCTTCTCCTTCTCTCAAGGGTGTTGTCATCGGCACCAACCTCTTCTCGCGTGCCGCAAAGACCAAGAAGTCGAAGACCAACGCTCAGCTTCCCCGCCTCGACGAAGAATACGAAGCAAAGCAGAATGCTCTGCTCGAAGTGCTCCTCGGCAAACTGATGACCCTCACAAAGGACAAGGTGTCGCAGGGTGTGAAGGACTTCCTCGGCAGCGAAATCGTGCCGAAGGGAACCAAGTTCACCGCCGAAGTGCTCCGCAACATCAACTACGATACGCTCAACCTGTCGAAGTGGACGGCCGACGAACATTGCAACGACCTCATCCGTCGCACCATCGTCAACTATCTGCGCAAGTCGAAGGAAATCGACGCCGAACTCCGTCGCAAGAAGTTCGACATCACCATCGGTGACGAACTGCCCTCGGGCATCATGCAGATTGCCAAGGTCTACATCGCCAAGAAGCGTAAGATCGGCGTAGGTGACAAGATGGCCGGTCGTCACGGTAACAAGGGTATCGTATCGCGTATCGTGCGTCAGGAAGATATGCCTTTCCTGGCCGACGGTACTCCGGTCGACATCGTGCTGAACCCGCTGGGTGTGCCTTCGCGTATGAACCTCGGTCAGATTTTCGAGACAGTTCTCGGTTGGGCCGGTCGTGAGCTTGGCGAGAAGTTCGCCACTCCGATTTTCGACGGCGCGACAATGGACGACCTCAACGCATGGACCGACAAGGCAGGCCTGCCTCGCTACGGCAAGACCTATCTGTATGACGGCGGCACGGGCGAACGTTTCGACCAGCCCGCTACCGTAGGTGTTATCTACATGCTCAAACTCGGCCACATGGTTGAAGACAAGATGCACGCCCGTTCGATCGGTCCGTACTCACTCATCACTCAGCAGCCTCTGGGCGGTAAAGCGCAGTTCGGTGGTCAGCGTTTCGGTGAAATGGAAGTTTGGGCGCTCGAAGCATTCGGCGCATCGCACATCCTTCAGGAAATCCTCACCATTAAGAGTGACGACGTCAACGGCCGCTCGAAAGCCTACGAAGCCATCGTCAAGGGCGACGCCATGCCTACTCCGGGCATCCCCGAATCGCTCAACGTGCTCCTGCACGAATTGCGTGGCCTCTGTCTCAGCATCAACCTCGAAAACTAATTTTTCTCTCTCATCTGAACTCAATAATATATGGCTTTTAGAAAAGACACAAAATCCAAGAACGTCTTCTCCAAGATTACCCTCGGGCTTGCATCGCCCGAGGAAATCCTGGCAAAGTCGAGCGGTGAGGTACTCAAGCCCGAGACCATCAACTACCGCACATACAAGCCCGAACGCGACGGTCTCTTCTGCGAACGCATCTTTGGTCCGGTAAAGGACTATGAATGCCATTGCGGCAAGTACAAGCGCATTCGCTACAAGGGCATTGTCTGCGATCGTTGCGGCGTTGAAGTAACAGAGAAAAAGGTCCGTCGCGAACGTATGGGTCATATCAAACTCGTTGTGCCCGTGGCTCACATTTGGTATTTCCGTTCGCTGCCCAACAAGATCGGTTACCTGCTGGGTCTTCCCTCGAAGAAACTCGACTCGGTCATCTACTACGAACGTTATATTGTCCTCAATCCCGGCGTGGCCGAAGGTGTTGAGAAGCTCGACCTCCTGTCGGAAGACGAGTACTTCGATATCCTCGATCGTCTGCCCAAGGACAACCAACTCCTCGAAAACGACAACCCCGACAAGTTTGTCGCCAAGATGGGTGCGGAAGCCATTCAGGAACTTCTGCGCAACCTCAACCTCGACGAACTGTCGTATCAACTCCGCGACCAGGCTCACAGCGAAGGTTCGCAGCAGCGCAAGACAGAGGCTCTGAAGCGCCTTCAAGTTGTTGAATCGTTCCGCGCGTCGCGCAACCGCAACAAGCCCGAATGGATGATTCTCGAAGCAGTGCCCGTCACTCCTCCCGAACTGCGTCCTCTCGTGCCCCTGGACGGCGGTCGCTTCGCTACCTCCGACCTCAACGACCTCTATCGTCGTGTGATCATCCGCAACAACCGTCTGAAGCGCCTCGTCGAAATCAAGGCTCCTGATGTGATTCTCCGTAACGAGAAGCGTATGTTGCAGGAAGCTGTCGATTCGCTGCTCGACAACTCTCGCAAGTCGTCGGCCGTGAAGAGCGACGCCAACCGTCCTCTGAAGTCGCTGAGCGATTCACTCAAGGGCAAGCAGGGTCGTTTCCGTCAGAACCTCCTCGGTAAGCGTGTTGACTACTCGGCTCGTTCGGTAATCGTCGTAGGTCCTGAACTCAAGATGCATGAATGCGGTCTGCCCAAGTATATGGCGGCCGAACTCTATAAGCCCTTTGTAATCCGCAAGCTCATCGAACGCGGCATCGTCAAGACCGTGAAGAGCGCCAAGAAGATTGTCGACCGCAAGGAACCTGTGGTATGGGACATTCTCGAAAACGTGATGAAGGGTCATCCCGTACTGCTCAACCGTGCTCCGACACTTCACCGTCTCGGTATTCAGGCATTCCAGCCCAAGATGATCGAAGGCAAGGCTATTCAGCTTCACCCGTTGGCATGTACGGCATTCAACGCCGACTTCGACGGTGACCAGATGGCTGTGCACCTTCCCCTGGGCAACGAGGCTATTCTCGAAGCACAGTTGCTGATGCTCGGCTCGCACAATATCCTCAACCCGGCCAACGGTGCTCCTATCACCGTGCCTTCGCAGGATATGGTACTCGGTCTGTACTACATCACCAAGCTTCGCAAGGGTGACAAGGGCGAAGGTACCATCTTCTACGGTCCTGAAGAAGCTCAGATCGCCTACAATGAAGGCAAGGTTACACTTCACGCTCCCGTGACCGTCCTTGTTGACGACGTTGACGAAGAAGGCAACCCGATCCGTCATCTCGTCGAGAACACTTCGGTGGGTCGTGTGCTCGTCAACCAGTTCGTGCCCAAGGAAATCGGCTACGTAAATACTATCCTGTCGAAGAAGTCGCTCCGCGACATCATCTCGCGCGTAATCAAGCGCTGCGGTATTCCCCGTTCGGCGCAGTTCCTCGACGACATCAAGAACCTCGGTTATCGCATGGCGTTCGAAGGCGGTCTGTCATTCAACCTCGGTGATGTAATCATCCCGGCTGAGAAGGAAGAAATCGTGGCCGAAGGTTACAAGAAGGTGCAGGAAGTGGCCGACAACTACGCTATGGGTCTTATCACCAATACCGAACGTTACAACCAGGTAATCGATATTTGGACACACGTCAACAGCCGACTCACCGACATCCTGATGAAGCAGATGGCCGAAGCCAACCAAGGTTTCAACGCCGTTTACATGATGCTTGATTCGGGCGCCCGCGGTTCTAAGGACCAGATTCGTCAGCTCGCCGGTATGCGCGGTCTTATGGCCAAGCCTCAGAAAGCCGGTGCCGAAGGCGGTCAGATCATCGAGAACCCGATTTTGGCCAACTTCAAGGAAGGCCTCTCGGTGTTGGAATACTTCATCTCTACTCACGGTGCTCGTAAGGGTCTTGCCGATACGGCGTTGAAGACTGCCGACGCAGGTTACCTGACTCGTCGTCTGGTCGACGTCGCTCACGACGTGATTATCAACGAAGAGGATTGCGGCACACTCCGCGGTCTCGTATGTCGTGAAATCAAGAAGGACGACGTCGTCATCGCATCGCTCGGCGAACGTATCCTCGGTCGTGTGTCGGTGCATGATATTGTAGATCCCAGCACGGGTGAAGTAATTGTTGCCGCCGGCGAAGAAATCAACGACGCCGCTGCCGATCGCATCGACGCATCGCCTATCGAAAGCGTTGAAATCCGTTCGGTGCTCACTTGCGAAAGCAAGCGCGGTGTCTGCGCCAAGTGCTATGGTCGCGACCTCTCGAAGAGCCGCCTTGTGCAGAAGGGCGAGGCTGTCGGCGTCATCGCAGCACAGTCGATCGGCGAACCGGGTACTCAGCTTACTCTGCGTACATTCCACGTCGGTGGTGTTGCATCGAACGTTGCCGCCATTTCGTCGGTTAAGTCGCACTACGAAGGCACTCTCGAAATCGAGGAACTCCGCACCGTAGAGACTGAAGAAAAGGACGCAAACGGCAAGCCCGTACATGTAGTGATCGGCCGTCTGGCTGAAATGCGCATCCTCGACAACAAGACGGGTATGATGCTCACCAACGCCAACATCCCCTACGGTTCGAAACTCTACTTCCAGAATGGCGACGCTGTTCACGTGGACGACGTAATCTGCGAATGGGACCCGTTCAACGCTGTTATCGTGACGGAAAAGAGCGGTCGCATCCAGTATCGCAACCTCATAGAGACTATCAACTACCGCGTAGATATCGACGAGCAGTCGGGTCTCGAAGATAAGGTAATCACCGAATCGCGCGACCGTGCCAAGGTGCCCGAAGCCGACATCGTTGATGCCAACGGTCAGGTGCTGATGACCTACGCTCTGCCTGTGGGTGCTCACCTCATCTTCAACGACGGCGACGACGTGAAGGTCGGCGACCACATCGTGAAGATTCCTCGTGCTACAGGTGGTGCCGGCGATATCACCGGTGGTCTGCCTCGTGTCACCGAGTTGTTCGAAGCACGCAACCCGTCGAACCCCGCAATCGTCAGCGAAATAGACGGCGAAGTACACTTCGGCAAGGTGAAGCGCGGCAATCGCGAAATCTCCGTCACCTCGAAGCTCGGCGAAGTCAAGAAGTATCTCATTCCGCTGTCGAAGCAGATCCTCGTACAGGAGAACGATATGGTTCGTGCCGGCACTCCGCTGTCCGACGGTGCCATCACTCCGGCAGATATCCTCAACATCATGGGCCCGACAGCCGTTCAGGAATATATCGTCAACGAAGTCCAGGACGTGTATCGTCTGCAGGGCGTGAAGATCAACGACAAGCACTTTGAAGTGATCGTACGCCAGATGATGCGCAAGGTCAACATCCTCGACCCGGGAGACACCCTGTTCCTCGAACAGCAGATCGTTGACAAGCGCGACTTCATGGATGAGAACGACCGCATTTGGGGCAAGAAGGTTGTCACTGATGCCGGCGACAGCGAAGACCTCAAGCCCGGTCAGATCATCACTGCACGCCGTCTGCGCGACGAGAACTCGGCTCTGACACGCCGCGACCTCCGCACCGTAACAGTGCGCGATGCAATCCCCGCAACATCGGAGCAGATTCTTCAGGGTATCACTCGTGCCGCCCTCCAGACGTCGAGCTTCATGTCGGCCGCATCGTTCCAGGAGACGACCAAGGTGCTCAACGAGGCTGCCATCCAGGGCAAGACCGATACTCTGCAGGGTATGAAGGAAAATGTCATCTGCGGCAAGCTCATCCCCGCCGGTACAGGTCTGTCGGAATACGAGAACCTCATCGTAAATTCGGTTGACGACGTACAGCCCGAAGAGGTTGACGCCGAAGTGACCGAATCGGTAGAAATGCTCAACGACTAATCAATCACCACCATATACATAGGGGCTGTGTCGTAATTACGTATTACGGCGCAGCCTCTGATTTTTAAGGTCTGA
>CALKKU010000041.1 GCA_937995285.1 uncultured Bacteroidales bacterium
TCGGCAGCGGCAGATGTGTATAAGAGACAGCCTCGACAACTATATGAAGATCAACGTCGTGCCCGTGCTTCAGCGTGTATCGGGCGTAGGCGATGTGATGACATTCGGCGCCGACTACTCGATGCGTATATGGCTCAAGCCCGAAGTAATGGCTCAGTACAACCTGATGCCTACCGATGTGGCCGCAGCTCTGTCGGAACAGAACGTCGAAGCCGCCCCGGGTGCATTCGGCGAACAGGGCGACCAGTCATTCCAGTACATCATGCGCTACCGCGGTCGTAAGACAACGCCCGACGAATTCGGCGACATCGTTGTCCGCGCCAACTCTAACGGCGAAGTACTCCATCTTCGCGACGTGGCCGACGTAGAACTCGGTCGTGTGACCTACGGCTTCCACAACCGCGCCAACGCACACCCCTCGTCAATGGCCATGGTGTTCCAGTCGCCGGGCTCCAACGCCACACAGATTATCAACGACGTACTCGCTCAGGTCGAAACCCTTAAAGCCGACCTTCCCGCCGGCCTCGAGTTCGACATCCCGATGAACAACAACGAATTCCTCTACGCTTCGATCTCCAACGTAATCCGTACGCTTATCGAAGCATTCGTTCTCGTGTTCCTCGTTGTGTACGTGTTCCTTGCCGACTTCCGTTCGACAATCATTCCCGCAATCGCCATCCCTGTGGCATTGATCGGTACATTCTCCGTCCTCAGCCTCATCGGCTTCTCCATCAACCTCATCACCCTGTCGGCGCTCGTGCTCGCTATCGCGATTGTGGTCGACGACGCCATTGTGGTCGTCGAAGCTGTGCACGCCAAGCTCGACCAGGGCTACAAGTCGGCTCGCCGTGCATCAATCGATGCCATGAGCGAAATCGCCGGCGCCCTCGTGTCGATTACCCTCGTCATGATGCTCGTGTTCATTCCCGTGTCATTCATGCCGGGTACTTCGGGCGTGTTCTATCAGCAGTTCGGTCTTACGATGGCCATCGCCATCGGCTTCTCGGCTGTCAACGCGTTGACCCTGTCGCCCGCACTTTGCGCCGTGTTCCTCAAGCCTCATAACGACGACCGCAGCCTCAAAGAACGTATGGGCGAAGCCTACAGCGCTGCCGGCGAAGCAGTCAAGCAGAAGTACGGTCGCTCGTTCGGCCTCAACTTCCCGCCGATCATCACCGTGCTGCTCCTCATCGCCACCGTCTACTTCATGGTTGCCGACTGGTTCACATTCCACAACGTGGCACAGAGCCTCATCGCCTGCGTCATCGCCTTACTCACCGTCCTCGGCCTCTTCGGCAAGCGTTTCCACGTTGCCTTCGAAAATGGCTATGCCAAGTTGCTCGCCGGCTACAAGAAGGGTGTGAAGTTCTTCGCATCACACAAGATCACATCGTTTGCGACAGTGATTGCCGCCGTCGCCGTCCTCGTATGGTTGATGGCTCGCACCCCGAGTGCCATGGTGCCCAACGAAGATACCGGCTTCATGTTCGGTATGGTCGATATGCCTGCCGGCACATCGCAGGAACGCACCACCGAAGTCCTCAACGAACTCGAAAAGATTGTGCTTGATGTACCCGCCGTGCGTCTGTGTCAGACCATCAACGGCTACTCGTTCATCGCAGGCCAGGGCGCCACTTACGGCACACTGCTTATCAAACTGAAGAACTGGTCGGAACGCGGCGAAGGCGAAAGCGTCGACGACATCATCAAGTTGCTCTACGCCAAGTCAGCCGCCATCAAGGACGGCCGCGTGGTATTCTTCGCACCACCTATGATTACCGGTTACTCCGTCACCAACGGTTTCGAACTCAACATGCAGGACAAGACCGGCGGCGACATCAACCAGTTCTACTCGGTAGTACAGTCGTTCCTCGCTCAGCTCAATGCTCAGCCCGAAATTCAGACAGCATACACCACCTTCAACCCCACCTTCCCGCAGTATATGATCGATATCGACGCTGCCAAGGCCAAGCAGGCCGGCATCAGCCCGTCGACAATTCTCTCGACACTGCAAGGCTACTATGGCGGTATGTACGTGTCGAACTTCAACCGCTTCGGTAAGATCTATCGCGTGATGATGCAGGCCAACCCCGAAAGCCGCGCCAACCTCGAAACCCTCAAGAACATCAAGATTCGCAACGGCAACGAAATGGCACCTATCGAAAACTTCGTGAAGTTGACCCGCGTCTACGGCCCCGACCTTCTCAACCGCTTCAACCTCTTCAACTCAATCTCCGTCAACGGTACTCCGGCCGCCGGCTACTCTTCGGGCGACGCTATTACCGCCATTGAGCGCGTGGCCAAGCAGTCGCTGCCCCAGGGCTACGGCTTCGAATACGCCGGTATGACACGTGAAGAAGCCGGTTCGTCGAGCGGTTCGTCGACAGCCATGATCTTCGGTCTGTGTCTGTTGTTCGTCTACCTGCTGCTCTCGGCACAGTACGAAAGCTACCTGCTGCCTTGGGCCGTAATTCTCTCGATTCCCTTCGGCCTTATGGGCGCATTCATCTTCGCCACATTCGCCGGCATCACCAACAACATCTACCTGCAGATCGCACTCATCATGCTTATCGGTCTGTTGGCCAAGAACGCCATCCTTATCGTTGAGTTCGCCCTCGAACGCCGCCGCACCGGCATGAGCGTGTTCAACGCCGCCGTGGCAGGTGCCGCAGCCCGTCTGCGTCCTATCCTCATGACATCATTGGCACTGGTTATCGGTCTGTTGCCTATGATGCTCTCCGAAGGTGTAGGTGCCAACGGCAACCGCGCACTCGGCACAGGTTCGGTAGGCGGTATGCTTATCGGTATGGTGCTCCAGATTTTCGTAGTTCCCGCACTCTTCTGCGTATTCCAGCTCATCCAGGAGAAAATCACTCCTATCAAGTGGAACGACCAGGAACAGGGTGGTACCATCGAGAGTGAAATCGAACAATATGCACGCTAATAACATCACACTCATGAATATAGCATTAAAAGGAGTAGTAGCCGCAGCCCTGGTCATGGGTATGTCGAGCTGCCACATCTATCAGAAATATCAGACCCCCGAAGATACTCCTGTCACCAAGGAGTATTCGGAGGCTCTGAAGCAGGGTGTCGACTCAACAGCATTCGGCAACCTGCCCTGGCAGGAAGTGTTTACCGATCCTCTGCTGGTCGATCTCATCGACCGTGCATTGGAGAACAACACCAACCTGCGCAACGCTCAGCTCACCGTTGAGTCGGCTCAGGCCGCTCTGCTCGGAGCCAAGCTTGCCTATCTGCCTTCCGTAACACTGGCGCCCAACGGCGCCGGCGCCAAGTACGGTTCCGGTTCGATGGGTTGGAGCTACCAGTTGCCCGCACAGGCGTCGTGGGAAATCGACATCTTCGGCAAGTTGCTCAACAGCAAGCGCTCCGCTCAGGCTGCAGTGCTTCAGAGCCAAGCCTATCAGCAGGCCGTGCGCTCGCAGATCATCTCTGCCGTAGCCACCACATACTACACCCTGAGCGCAGTCAAGAGCCAGCTGACCCTGTCGCGCAACACATCTGAACTGTGGAAAGAGACAGTGCAGACTATGCGCGACCTCAAGGAAGCCGGCCGCACCACCGAAGCGGCCGTGATGCAGAGCGAAGCGCAGTACTTCAGCATCCTCGCAAGCATCACCGACCTCGAAGCATCAGTGACACAACTCAACAACACTATGTCGCTCCTGCTCAACGTGATGCCGCAGGAATGGACCGTAGCCGAAAATGCCACGCTCAACGCTCCTGCATTCGCTCAGAACGGCGTGGCAATCTCGATGCTTGCCGCCCGTCCCGACGTGGCAGCCGCCGAGATGAACCTCGCCCAGGCCTACTACGCCACCAACTCGGCACGTGCCGCATTCTATCCCGGCCTTACCATCACAGCCAACGGCGGCTTCACCAACCTGCTCGGCTCGATGATCAAGAACCCCGGCGACTGGTTCTTCCAGCTGGCCGGCTCGCTGACAGCCCCGCTGTTCTCACGCGGCCGCAACATCGCCAACCTCAAGGCAGCCAAGGCACAGCAGCAGAGCGCCCTCAACTCGTTTGAGTACACACTGCTCAGCGCCGCATCGGAAGTGAGCAACGCCCTGACGGTCTACGACAAGTGCAACGAGAAGTCGGCATTCCTTACAAGCCAGGTGGCCGACCTGCAACAGGCCGTGACCATGACCAACGACCTCTTCACCTACTCCACCGGCGATGTCGACTACCTCAACGTCATCACCGCTCAGCAGAGCCTGCTCGGCGCACAGATCTCACTGATTTCGTGCAACCAGGCTCGCGACTTGGCAGTCATCAACCTGTATCAGTCGCTCGGCGGCGGTCGTTAACCCGAACCTTAAATTTTCAACCGATATGATTAGTCCTTTAGCCTACGTCAATCCCGGCGCAAAGCTCGGCAAAGACGTCATCGTTCACCCCTTCGCCTTCATCGACAACGATGTCGAAATCGGCGATCGCTGTGAGATATTACCCTACGCGTCCATTATGAAAGGCACGCGCATGGGCTCGGATAACAAAGTGTATCAGGGTGCCATCATCGGCGCCGACCCGCAGGACTTCCGCTGGAAAGGCCAGCAGACATTCTGCTTCATCGGCAACCACAATGTCATCCGCGAGCACGTCATCATCAACCGTGGCATCACACCCGAAGGCGGCACCACCATCGGCGACGACAGCTTCATCATGGCCGAAAGCCATATCGGCCACGACAGCCGCATCGCCTCGAAGTGCGTGCTCGGCAACGGCGTCACCATCGCCGGCGACGTCGTAGTCGACACATGCACCATCCTGTCGTCCAACGTCATTCTCCACGAAGACGTGCATGTGGGCCGCATGGCACTCGTCAAGGGCGGCTGCCGCATCTCATCCAACGTTCCGCCGTTCGTCATCATCGCCCACAATCCGGCCGTGTACTACGGCGTCAACTCGGTGATTCTCGGCAAGCATCTCAAATTCAGCGAAGAGCAAATCGACACCATAGCCAAAGCCTACCGCCACATCTATCAGTCGTCGACATCGCTCTACAATGCCTTGCTGCGTATTGAATCCGATATCGAGCCGAGCGAAGAACGCGATGCAATCCTCTCGTTCATCCGTCAGAACAAAAAGATTGTAGGCCTCCAAAACTTCGATTAATCCAATCCGCCTCCATAGTGTCGGCGAGGGCTGAATTTCAGCCCTCGCCGATTTATTTTATTAACACAGCAGTATCACAAAGCTGCACCGGTCTGAGTGTAAATTTGCATCGTAATCAGAAAACAAATCTCAAACTCTAAAAAACTCGACACTATGGAAACCGTAATCTCAATCGCACTCTTCGTCTGCTGGCTCGTCCCCGCCATTAACGAATCCGGCCTCCGCAAGAAGTAATCAATCAGAGCCTGTCGATTTCTTCGCTCGCCGCATTCACTCCGTCATAGCGTTTTTTATCTCTGAACGTGTATCTTACCAAAAGACTGATACAACGGCTGTCTTTAAAGATGCTTTTATCGAAGATGTAATCCGACGCATATCTGACTTCACGCTCCCGGGCGCCGAAGATATTGTTGGCGCTCAGCCGCACCATCCACGCATTATCGGCAAAGTGCTTGCTCACCCCAAGACTTACCGATAATGCGCTGCGTACACGGTATTCTCTCATATTACCGTCAGAATTGCAACCTATCAACAAATAAGGCATCCACCGACGAGGCAAATTAAAATAATTGTTGAACGACACGGATAGATACGGCTTATTATTCCGCACTTTGCTTCCATCAGTATTGTACAGCGACAAGTAAGTCCGCATCACATTCAGATTAACATACGGCTCCCAAACTCCTACATTCGTGTGATAGGCCAAGCTTGCATTCAGAGCCGAATAATGTGAAAAATTGACAGGGCGTGATACGGCCACCAACGGATTCTCCTGCCGAATTATGTTCGTCGATATAATATAATCCTTAACACTTTGGTAATCGACCGAAAAATGCAACTGCCGCCATTGCAATGAATAAGACACATTCGTCGTATATTGGGGCAGCAACTGCGGATTGCCCGCTTCAATGGAATAACGATTGAAATACTCCTCGCTATTGCGCAACTGATAATAACTCGGACGCTTCACCTTCGTGGACATACTCAATCCCATTTCCACATTCTTTACCGGCAACGTCGCCGAGACAAACGGATAAAAATGACTTTGCGACTTATCCACCAAGTTATCTTGCTCCACTTCATCACGATAGAGCATTTTGAATGCCTCAAAACGCAACCCAAGACGAACCGACAGACTTCTCACCGAGAAACTACAGCCCGCGAAAGCCGCAAACTTGGTTTCTTCTGCATGAAGTCGACTTGTTGAACTTGGCTCATCATCGTCAAAGCCATGATAATTCTTATGTTCATCCACATAACTTGCATCCGCACCCGCATCAACAGATAAGTGCTCATTGACATTGTAACTAAGTTTTATGTTGGCGGCATAGATGTTGTGCGACGTCTCGTTTTCATTCCTTACCGCATGCTGCGTGGTCATATTTCCCGACTCGTCATTGAGGCGGCTGTCGCAAGCCGACCTGTTTACGTAGTCGGCATTGAAAGTTATCTTCCATTTGTCCGACAACGCGCCGTTATAGAATAGGTTTCCCATCCATTGCCCGTAGTGAGCACGCGAATGTATATCGGACGACAGATTTTCAAACGACATATCATTGTAAAGCATATTGTTAGCGGACGCTCCGCCCCATCTGTCCGTTTCCTTGGAGTAAGCCACGCTTGCGCCTACGATATGATTATTTGCAGGCTCGGCACTAAACCCACCGTCCACAGTTTGAGCGTAATAATTCGATACCCACCCCGGCATATCACTTTTCATCTCCCAAACGTTCTCGTCCACAGTGGTCTGCTCAATATTCGTTTGATCAGTTTTATATCTGTTGCTTGAATTGGCAAATGACAGAAAGGCATTTACCTTCCCGGTGTTGTAAGTCAACTGTATCTGTTCGGAATCGGAATTTCTCCGACCCTGACGATCCAAAACCGACGTCCTTATGCCCCAGCCTTCGTCAAACTTACGTTTCAAATTTATTTTGATTACGGCATGGGTATCAGCATCATACTCCGGCCCGGGATTATTGATAACCTCAATTGTGGAAATATCCTTGGAATTCAATCGGCTCAGTTCACTCTTGTCGCGAACCTTTCTGTTGTTTACATACACCTCTGCATTGCCGCGACCGAATACCGTATAGTTTCCGTCACTCCCCGAGACCATAGGCAATTGAGCTATGACATCATCGGCGCTGCCAAAATCGCTTAATACCGAGTTCCGAATATCGACCACAAGATTTGTGCCGGCGGCCTTATAGATATCGCGATGCCGTTCCACGACAATTTCTCGCAATTGCATTGTCGCTTCATTCAACGTAATTGTACCTATATCGCCGGCAGTATATAGACGACTGTATGGAGTATATCCCACACAACTCACCTTCACAATTGCCTTTCTCGCTTCACAAGGAATTACAAATCGCCCGTTCTCATTCGTCACACCGCCCGCAATAAAGCACGAATCACGAGCATCAAGCAACACCACATTTGCGAAATCGACCGGGCGGTGCTCGGAATCCACCACTCTGCCAATCATCTTAGCCGGCGTCTTTTGCATGCACTCCACTACTATGACATTGTCCAACTGCGTCATCTTGATCGGATAAAAACCTATCAACGACTTCACAGCCTCGGAAACACTCAGATTTCTTATAGTCTTTGTCACCTTGAAATCTTCCAACTCATCATATACAAAGTTGATGACATACTTGTCTTGTGCATTATTCAAGTCTTTCAATGCTGCGGAAAACGACACATCGACATATTGCCGGGAAATTCGCTGTGCCGACACCTCGCAGCCTGCCGATATAATCAATATAAGAACTATTACGATCCTCCACATAGCTTATTCTACTTTTAATATACCGTCAGCTTTTGTGATATGAATACGATCAAAGGCATTCAAAATTTTAATATTCCGATCTAACGACATCTCCTTGTCCCAATTGAAGAAAACGCGGATATGTCGTGACGCAGGATCTTCAAACTCCACCTTCACATCATAGAAATCAGCCATTTGCGATAGCACTTCTTCTATCTCCACATTATCAAAAACAACTGTCTTGAGATCGGTGGTATCAGCTTTTTCAACAATCTGCGGCGCATCTTCTTCCAATTCCGCTCCGGCTACCGGTACTGAAACGCGCTCAGCACTTTCACTATTAGACACATCCGCGGATAAGGAGCTGAATACACCCGACCGGATTGCCGCAATTGCGATACCCGAGAGTAATACGACTCCCACGATGCATGCCGCTACTTTAAAGACACTGCGGGACAAGACCGTCTTCTTGCCAAGTTCCTCTCTGCCGGCGGAAAATTCTTTCCACGCCTCATCGACATCCACTTCCTCGGGATTAGCCTTCATTTGAGCCATTCTCACCATAGACATATCCCGAAGGAACTCCGCCACGTCGGCATCGGCGAGCAAATTTTCCACTTGCTCATCGGTATATCGCTCGGGATGCTCCTGCATATCAAAGAGCATCGACCTTTTCTCATTTTTGCTACTGCCTTCCACTGTGTTATTTTTTATCAAATTGTTTTCTAATATAATCCAAAGCCTGCGAGATGTGGTTGAATACCGTAACCTTGCTCACGCCGATTTCGTCGGCCACTTCCTGATAGGATTTCTCCTGAAGATACCGCAAGCGGAAAATCCGCTTGCGAACAGGCGGCTTGAGCGTGTCGATAAGAAGAGCCAATCGATCAAGCCGTTCATCGGTATCGTCTCCATATATGACAACATCCGCATCGTCAAGCAACATCTTCGCCACTCGCTCTTTGACATTTTTATGAGCAATCAAATTGAAGCAGCGATGCCTGACGCTCTGCATCAGGTACTTCTCCTCACTCTCAGGAATCAACGCTACACCGTCGGCAAGGATCTTGGCGAAGACTTCGCTCACCACATCCTTGCTCTCATCGTCATCCGAGAGTATGTATCTGGCCAGATTATACATATTCTTATAATGACGTCGAAACAGCGTTTCTATCTCATTTTCCCGTTTCATACCATCTATACAGCCGCAGCAACGCAAAAACTAAGCAAAACTATAAAAAAATTTCAATTTTTTGTACTTACCGACATTATTACTAACTTTGTGACCCGAACACGTCAATTACTTAACAACATACAGAGATGGCTCGCCCGAGAAAAAAAACAGGCAAGGTATATTCATCAATTTCCGATGAAAAATTGGCTGTAATCATTGCAAGAGACTACAATAATGCTCCTGCAGAATTCTCTACGTCACAAACATACGTAATGACAGACAGCCGGAAATTTCTTCACAACACCTCTGCAAGAGGTATAGAGCCGATGAAGAAATGGCTGTAAGTTCTGTTCATCAGCGAGAAATTGTAGAGGTCTCATTCCGATTTCTTGACGGAGTGGATCGCATCCATCCTGCGCTTGTCGTATCTGTGGACGATTTGCAGCAAGCCGAAGACGGTATGTTTTACGCGGTGCTGATATCATCTAAAAATATACATCCCGAATACACCATAGAGATATCCGATGACGACATTGTCGGCAGCATCGGTGGCATGGATAAGAGATCCTATTTTGTAACACATTTCATCGCTTATTTCACACTGAATGACATAGTTAGTCGGCGAGGACAATTTGTCAGAAAAGACAAATTCAATGAAGTGGTTGGCTCAATAATCGACAACATTTTCGGAGACGAATTATAAAACATTAGTAATTTTCGGGTTGTGCTTGGCGGTTTTTGGCGGATTTTGTAATTTTGCTGACTGTATGATAAGGAAGTTGACCATCGACGAGGGTAACTCCTCCACGAAACTTGCACTGTGGCACGACAATGTTATGGTGCGGGAGGTGACCTGTCGCCTTGGCGAAACTTCAGCCGCCGAAGCACTCTCCGGCACAGAATTGCCCGTCGACCGTGCCATCTTCTGCTCCGTATGCGGCCGCGACCACGATGCCGTGGAACGAGAGTTGTCGAAAATTGCGCGAAAAGTCATCGTTCTCGATGCGTCCACCCCCCTGCCTATCCGCCTCGGCTACCGCACGCCGAAAACTCTCGGAGCCGACCGCATTGCCGCCGCCGCAGGTGCGGCTGTAGTGTCGCCCGGGCGCACCACACTCGTAGTGGATATGGGCACGGCCATCACCTACGACGTGCTCGAAGCCGACGGCACATTCATCGGCGGCAACATCGCCCCGGGCATCTTCGTGCGCCTCGAAGCGCTGCACCACTTCACCAAGGCACTGCCGTTGGTCGAAACCGACGGCGATACGCCCCGTTGGGGCTACGACACCGAGACCGCTCTGCGCTCCGGTGCCATCCGTGGCGTTGTCGGCGAATTGCAGTACTATCGCCACTGCCTGCCCGGCGATTGCCCCACGGCAGTGATTCTCACCGGCGGTTCGGCCGACCTTATCATCCCCTACATCACATCTCCAATCATCGTAGAGCCCAACCTCGTGTTGATAGGCTTGAACAGCATCCTTAATTATAATGAAGATAAATAGACTCATCGCGGGTGTTATTGCCCTCGTGGCCGGTGCGGCCGGCCTCTTTGCTCAGAACGGCACAATCTCTCCCTACTCGCGCTACGGCTACGGCTTGATCAGCGACAACGTCACATCGACGCAAGGCTCTATGGGCGGCGTCGGCTACGCTATGACCTCAGGCCGCCAAGTCAATGTGATGAACCCGGCATCGTATGCACGCACCGACTCTCTGACATTCCTCTTCGATATGGGCATGGATATGTCGGCTCTGTGGACAAGCGAGACCAACGGCACCACTCATAACTCAGACCGCAACTTCGGCGCCGGACTCAGTTACATCACCATGCAGTTTCCCATCAACAAGCGTATGGGTATGTCGCTCGGCTTGTTGCCCTACTCGTCGGTAGGCTACGCATTCGGATCTGACATCGACAACGGCGCATCGAGCCGCAGCGGCGACGGCAGCATCAACCAACTCTATGCCGGCGTCAGCGGTCGCATCTTCGGAGGCCTCACCGTCGGCGTGAATATGTCGTATCTCTTCGGCTCAACCAACAACTACTCCTATGCCACGGCCGAAGCCGGCGACGTGTCGCTCTATCGCCGCGAGATTTCGGTGCGCGACTGGCATCTCACCGCCGGTTTGCAGTATTCGCAGCCGATCGGCAACGATATGCTGACCCTCGGCTTTGTATACTCGCCCGCCAAGGCATTCCTCGGCCACGCCCGCACCTACGTGCAGAACATCAACACCGACGACAGCCAGACAGAGCAATCGAGCGCCAAACTCAAGGACGGCTACTCGATGGCCGCCACCTACGGCGCAGGTATCGGCTATCAGCTCGGACAGAAGTTGTTCCTCGAAGGCGACTTCACCTACCAGCCCTGGTCTAAAGAGAAATTCAACGGCGTGGAAGGAGCATTGGCCGACCGCTACAAGATTGCCCTCGGCGCACAGTATCAGGGCGCACAGCGCGGTTCCTACTGGCGTCGCATCCAATATCGCCTCGGCGCGTTCTACGACCGCGACTACCTCGTTGTCGGCGACAACAACGTGCGCCAGTACGGTGCATCGTTCGGCCTCGGCCTGCCCGTACCCGGCTTCAAGACCGTGGTAAACCTCGGCTTCGAATGGCGCCACCGCCAGGCAACTCCCGCAGCGCTCGTCAAAGAAGATTACCTGAACATCACTATCGGTATCAACTTCAACGAGATGTGGTTCAGAAAGAATAAGATCTACTAATGTTCACCGCTTCGCCGATGCGTCGATTGCCGCTTGTGGTCGCTGCCCTCGCAGTGGCCGCCGTGGTAGTGTCGTGCGGCGAAGAAAAGCGACAATCGTTCGTACCCAACGCCACCGACGGCGAGCGCGTGCCCACTATGGCCACGACCGACGTGAGCACGTTCATCTCCGACTCGGGCTACACACGCTACCGCATCACCACACCGCTGTGGCAGATGTTCGAAGAGGCCGAAGAGCCGCATTGGCGATTCCCCGACGGCCTTGAACTTCAGCAATACGACCGTCAACTCCGCCCCGACGCCAACATCGTATGCGATTCGGCCACATACTTCAGCCGCAAGCGCCTGTGGCGTCTCGACGGCCACGTTGTGATGGTCAACACACTGCGCGACAGCTTCATCACCGCCCAACTCTATTGGGATCAGGTGCGTTCGGCTGTGTACAGCGACTCGTTCATCCACATCGTGCGCAGCGACCATATCATCGAAGGCTACGGTTTCGAGTCGAACCAGAATATGACGCAGTACACCGTCAACCGGCCTACGGGTATCATTCCCATCGAGCGCCGTCAGAACTCCGGCGCGGCTCTCGCCCCGGTCGACTCCAACGCCGCGATATACTACGACGGCGGACGCCGCCCGGCACCTCTGCGCGCTTCGCAGCGAGCCATCGACGCCGGCAACGTTCCTTCGCCGGCCCCTGGCACCACACACCGCTTCACCACCGCTCCTTAATTAACTCCGCAGACAATGGAACTCACCCCCTGGATTATACTCACAGTCGTTTCGCTGATGTTCTCGGCCCTGTTCTCGGGCGTAGAGATAGCATTCGTCACCTCCGACCGCGTGCGTACCGAGTTGGATGTGGCTCGCGGCGGCATCATCTCGCGCATCCTCAAGCGTTTCTACAACAACGGCGAGTTCTTCATATCGAGCATCCTCGTGGGCAACAACATCATGCTTGTAGTCTACGGTATGGGCGCGGCCAAGTTGATTGAGCCATGGCTCGAATCCTACATCGATTCCTCGGCGCTTGTGCTGCTGATACAGACACTCATCTCCACTGTGGTGATTCTGTTTGCAGGCGAGTTCATTCCCAAGACCGTCTTCCGCATCAACCCCAACAGTTCGCTGAAGATATTCGCCCTGCCGGTATTCGTGTTCTACCTGATACTCTACCCCATATCGTGGCTGTCGACCGCGCTGTCGCGCCTGCTGATGAAATTGGTGGGCGTCAAAGGCGGTCACAAACGTATGAGCCTCATCTCGGTGGGCGAACTCAACGACTACCTCGACGCCCGCATCGACGACATGGAGGAGAAACACGAAGAAGTGGAGCAGGAAGTGAAACTCTTCCGCAACGTCCTCGACCTCTCGTCGATTCACCTGCGCTACTGCATGACACCGCGCAACGAACTTGCCGCCGTCAACATCGACACCACTTCGCGCGAGGAGTTGTCGCAACTCTTCACCACCTCGGGGCGCTCAAAGATTATAGTCTACCGAGGCGACATCGACAACGTCATCGGCTACATCCACGTGAGCGAGTTGTTCAACCCCGAAAACGATTGGCGCGAGCACATAAAGTCAACACTCTTCGCCCCCGAGAACCTGCTTGCCAACACCATGATGCGCCGTATGCTCCAGCAAAAGAAGTCTCTCGCCATCGTCGTCGACGAGTTTGGCGGCACGGCCGGATTGGTGTCGCTCGAAGACCTCGTGGAGAAAATCTTCGGCGACATCGAAGACGAGCACGACAAGACACGACTAACAGCCGGCCGCATTGCCGACGGCGTATATGAATTTTCGGGTCGCTGCGAGATCGAAGTCATCAACGAACAGTTCGACCTCGACCTTCCCGAAGGCGAAGACTATCAGACAATCGCCGGCTACATACTCTATGCCACCGGCACCATACCGGCTCAAGGCGCTCACATCGTCCTCGGCCGCTATGCGTTCGACGTCCTGCGCACGTCGGCGAGCCGCCTGGAACTCATCAAAGTGACACAACTGCCCGACGAGCGGCCGCAGTCGAAAGGATAACAATCAACCCAAGCGATGGCTCGTCTGCAAGCAATATTCAACGTAGCACGATACGGCAAAGTCGTATTCCTCCTCACCGCGACAATCGTCGTCGGGGTGTTCATCTACGTGTCGACCGGCCTCGTTCGCGACCTCTCCACACAGGAACGTAAACGCATGGAGATTTGGGCCGACGCCACACGCGAGATTGTCAACTCGCTCACCGAATCGGACAGCGCCGTCGACATCGACTTTCTGCTGCGCATCATCGAGAGCAACACCACCATCCCCGTGCTGCTCACCGACGACGACGGCAACATACTGCAATACCGCAACTTCGAGTTGCCTCAGCCGCTCGACTCGATAAATCCTCTGCAACTCTCGGACGTTAACGAGGACTTTCTGAAGGACAAACTCGCCGACCTGTCGCAGACTTCCAATGTCATCGACATCACCCTCGCCGACGATATGTGCCAACACCTCTACTACGAGGATTCCACCCTGCTCAAGCGCCTCAGCGTATATCCCTACGTGGTCATCGCCGTGATGATAGCATTCGTCCTTGTGGTCTACTTCGCCATGCTGTCGACCAAGCGTGCCGAGCAGAACAAAGTATGGGTAGGCCTGTCGAAAGAGACCGCACACCAGCTCGGCACCCCCATATCGTCGCTCATGGCATGGATGGAACTGTTGCCGGAAATGGGCGTCGACCGCGACACTGTCACCGAAATGAACAAGGACGTCAACCGCCTAAGCACCATCGCCTCGCGCTTCTCCAAGATAGGCTCCGTGCCGCAGAAGTCGCCAGCCGACCTGAACGACATAGTCGGCAGCGCCGCATCCTATATGGCCACACGCATATCGAGCCGCATACGCCTCACCACTGACCTGTGCGCCGAGCCGCTGCCGGTCATGGCCTGCCGTCCGCTCTTCGAATGGGTGATGGAAAACCTCATCAAGAACGCCGTCGACGCAATGGACGGCGCCGGATCTATCGACGTCACCACCGGCAGCACAGCCTCTATGGCCTACATCGAAGTGTCCGACACCGGCAAAGGCATCGCCCGCAAGAACTTCAAGACAGTGTTCAACCCCGGCTACACCACCAAGAAACGCGGTTGGGGCCTCGGCCTCGCCCTTGCCAAGCGCATCGTCGAGCAATACCACGCCGGCTCAATCTTCGTAAAGACATCCGCCCCCGGCGTCGGCACCACATTCCGCATCGAACTCCCCCTCGGCAAGGGTGATTTATAGAAAAATCGAATAAAATATCGTCAAAACTTGCATAATTGAAAAATTGGCCTTAAATTTGCACCGCAAAACCCCGGAGGGGGCGAGTAATCCGCTTCAATAGCTCAGTCGGTTAGAGCATCTGACTGTTAATCAGAGGGTCGTTGGTTCGAGTCCATCTTGAAGCGCAAAACAACAACACAACTTATTGCTTCAATAGCTCAGTCGGTTAGAGCATCTGACTGTTAATCAGAGGGTCGTTGGT
>CALKKU010000042.1 GCA_937995285.1 uncultured Bacteroidales bacterium
GGCAGCGTCAGATGTGTATAAGAGACAGACATCGTTCTGTCGCGCTACGACTACGAAAGCATGACCTGGAGCGACATCAACTCTTGGAGTGACATCACTCCCGGCGAATACTGCTCGTTCAACGACGCCAACGTCGTTAGCGGCAACCTCTACCAGTATCAGGTTAAGGCAACAGCCCGTGCCGGCGCTTCTTACGGCGTCACCGCTCAGATCTATGTCGGCGTCGACACCCCGCTCAGCCCCGAAAACGTCAATGCCGAAGTCGATGAAAACGACAACGTCGTAGTCACCTGGACTGCTCCGACAGGCGGTGTCAACAACGGCTACATCGATGCCGAAAATATGACATATATGATTTACCGTGGCAACGGCTACAGCGACTACGAAGCATCACTCATCGCTTCCGATGTCAAGGACTGCCGCTACGTCGACACCAAGAAATATCTCTTTGAAGAAAACGTTCGCTACTTCGTCAAGGCTGTAAGCAACGGTCTCGAAAGCTATTCAAGCGCTTCGCCCCTCGTTACTGTAGGTCCGGCCGCTACTCTGCCTTTCATCGAATCGTTCAACTCTCGTCTGTCCAACGGCAACATTACCGCCGACCACTCCACCTGGACAATGTCTTCAACCGAAGAATCGAGCGTTTGGGGCTTTGCCGAACTGGCATACTTCATCCTCGAAGGTCAGAAAGCACCTTATGAAGGTGAAGGCCTTGCATACTGCTACTACGGTCCTTATTCGACTCTCGAACGTCACGACTATCTCACATCTGGTCACATCTCGCTCAAGGATGCAGTCAATCCCAAGGCTGAATACTACGTATATGTAGTGCCCGGTTATGATACTCAGCTATCGTTTGAAGTTTCTACCGACGGCGTAAACTTTGAAGCCCTCAACACTATGGACTACGCCACCACTCTTATGAAGAATGAGGGTTGGGTCAAGATTGAATGCGACCTCTCCGAATACGTTGCCGACAACATCATCACCGTTCGTTTCAACGCATTCAAGGGTACTCAGTCGTGCTCTACCGCAATCGATGCTCTGCGCATCTACGACGAAGCATCTTCGGTTAAAGATCTCGCAGCCGACGACATTACTATCTCTGTCAACGGCAGCACCCTGTCGATTGCTTGCCCCGAAGGAACTGCAACAGCTGTTTACACTGTCGACGGTACTACCGTTATGGCCGGTGAAGGCTCTGCAACCGTTGAACTCGCTCCCGCAATGTATATCGTCAAGGCCGGCAACCGCGTTGCCAAGGTCGCTGTGAAATAATCCGCGATAACATATAATTGCATTATAATTGCCCCCGACTTGCGTTTTGCATGTCGGGGGCAATTTTTTTGCGCCTTGCTGTCATTTTTCGACGTTTTGTGCGTCCTATAAGTAGAAGAATTACTAACTTGCACAGAATTTACATCTAAACCTTATGAACCGACCAAGACTTCTTACCTTAGCAGCTGCGGCTGTCTGTACCGTCACTGCCTTCGCCGCACCGAAGTATGTAACAATTGAAGCCCCCGGCACGCTCGACAGTGTACTTACGGCTGAAAATGCGGCCACAGCCAAGCACCTCGTTGTTAAAGGCCGCATCGATGCTCGTGATTTATGCGACCTCGGCAGTGCAATCAAGGTTGCCGGCAGAGTCCGCACTCTCGATCTCGGCAATCTGCGCATAATGTCCGACGGCAATCGTCCGGCGATGATCGACAGCGTGTTCAACGGCTGTACATCGCTCACCGATATCGTGATGCCCGACAGCCTGTCGAGCTTTTTGTTCAACGGCACTTTCTCGGGCTGTACGTCGCTGAAGACCGTGACCTATGGCACTGTCGACTACATAGCGTCGCAGGCTTTCAAAGATCTTCCTTCATTGGAGAAGATTACGGTCAAGGGCCGTCTTGCTCATGTCGATGCTTTTGTATGCGTCAATCTTCCGCAGTTGAAAGAAATCGTGTTCGACGGCCCGGTGATGAGCACCGGCGGAAATACTTTGGCCGAAAATTGTCCGCAACTCAAGCGTGTTGTATTCAACGACATAGTTGTTAATCACTTCTTTTTCAATGTCGAAGGTTGTCCGGCACTCACCGAGTGCGAAGCACGCGCCTATGTCGGTTATCCCAAGGGCAGCCTCGTCAAAGGCCGCAGTATCATTGAAGGCGGTGCGGAAGTCGCCGACCGCATCTACAATATGATGGCCCGCGAAATGAGCGAATCCAAGACCTATCAATATTTCAACTATGCCGGCAGCCTGTACGATGTTGCGTGCACGTATTCTCTTGGCGGCGACAAGTACAACGCCTATCGATTCCTCGAACTTGCCCTCAAGATGAATCCCGCATCGATGGATTATTCCCACATGCTCGAAGATACCGACCTCAAACTGCTTCACGGCGAAGCCCGCTTCGATAGTATCGCTCAGCAGGTGCGCGAAGCCACCGACTTTCCGTATGTCCTTAAAAAAGCCAACGCCTATGCTACCTGCTCTGACACCACGGGCCGAAAGTTTACCTATGCCGCGCCGACCGATTCCGACCTCGTGCGTACCCGCAAGTTCTTCAATCTTGACAGCATTGCCGGCAATGGCGATGAGGTGAGCCGTATAAAGAACGTGTTGTACTGGCTGCACGATGCCATTGAGCACGACGGCGGCTCGGGCATACCGTCGTGCCCGCGTACGGCCATTGATATGTACGAAGCCTGTGCCGGCAAGCGCGGCCTCAACTGTCGCGGTATGGCCATAATGCTCTCCGAAATGTATATGGCGCTCGGTATGCCGGCTCGCTTCGTTACCTGCCAGCCGCGTGCCTACGACACCGACAATGATTGTCATGTCATCTGTACCGTGTGGAGCCGTCAGCTTGGCAAGTGGCTGTGGGTCGATCCCACATTTGCCGCCTACGTGTGCGACGATCATGGCAATATGCTGAGCATAGCCGAGGTGCGCGAGCGTATGCGCGCCGACCTCCCGATGTCAATCAACGAAGATGCCAACTGGAATCATCGTTCGAATGAAACAACCGAACACTACCTCGGCTACTATATGGCCAAGAATCTCTATTATCTGTCGACATATCTCGAATCGGGCGTCAACACCGAGAACGGTGAGCACACCTACATCACCCTCCAGCCCGAAGGCACCGCTCCCATAGGCGGAGAAAAAACGACCGACGACGCTTGGTTTTGGCAAGCCCCGTCGGAGTGTTCTGCTGATAAATAAAATTTGCCGGTGATACGGCGTCAGTCCTTGACGTACGACGCCGTGTTACCCTCGCTCTCGCGCACGTCGACGCGATAGCAGTTCGGCACGTTGTCGCACACCCAGCTGGCGATATTTTCGGCTGTGGGATTGAACGGCAGCACATCATTGAGACACGCATGGTCGAGGCGGTCGGTTACGGCCGCCTTGATGTGTGTGAAGTCCGTCACCATTCCGTTGGCATCGAGTTGCTCGGCACGGCAATGTACGGTGATAATCCAGTTGTGTCCGTGCAGGTTGGTGCACTTGCTCGCATAGTTGAGCTTGAGGCTGTGCGATGCCGATATTTCGAGTTGTTTGGTTACGTAGTACATAATACTTGTGCTTGATTATTGTTGCGGATTATCTTCTTGCGGAGTGTCTTCTTCGTCGGGAAACAGAGGCTCGTTCACAGGCTCAATGCCCGCTTCCCGGCCGAGGCGATACAGGTATTCGAGTGATGCACGGCGCGTGTCCTCTATCTCGCAATCCTTTATGGCCTGCTTCAAATTCTTGGTGAAGTAGCCCACGAGCGGACTTTGGTGCAATCCGAAGATGTGCATTATCTCGTTGCCGTCGACAGGGTTCTTGCGGTTGCGCTCCTTGTCCTTGGCTTCGATGTCCTTGAACTTTTCTTCCACGAGGTCGAAGTTTTCGAGGAAGCGTTGCTTCTTGGCTTCGTTCTTCGACGTTATGTCGGCGCGTGCCAGTATCATCAGGTCGCCGAGATCCTCCTCGGCATAGTTCATCAGTCGGCGCACGGCGCTGTCTGTCACTTCGTCCTCCACCAATGCAATGGGGCGCATATGGAGTTCCACAAGTTTCTTCACATAGCGCATCTCGGCGCCGAGCGGCAGTTTGAGGCGGGTGAATATTCCGGGAATCATCTTTGCCCCGATGAAGTTGTGGTTGTGGAATGTCCAGCCCGTTGTCGGGTCGTAGCGCTTGGTCACCGGCTTGGCTATGTCGTGGAACAGCGCAGCCCAGCGCAGCCATTCGTTGTCCGAGCGGGCGGCTACCGAGTCGAGCACCTGCATGGTGTGGTTGAAATTGTCCTTGTGGGCGCGGCCGTTGACCACATCCACTCCGCAGAGGGCTTCCACTTCGGGCAAAATCAGATGTAGCAGTCCGGTATGTAGCAGCAGATGCCAGCCTATCGACGGGCGCGGCGAGCGCATTATCTTGCCGAGTTCGTCCTTTACGCGTTCGGCGGTGATGATCGATATGCGTTCGGCGTTGCGCTTGATCGATGTGAGCGTCTCCGGATGTATCTCGAATTGCAGTTGTGTGGCGAAGCGGATGGCGCGAAGCATGCGCAGCGGATCGTCGCTGAATGTTACGTCGGGGTCGAGCGGAGTGCGGATGATGTGCCGCTCTATGTCGCCGATGCCGTCGTACTTGTCGATCAGTTCGCCGAATGTGGCGCGGTTCACCGACACGGCCAATGCGTTGATGGTGAAGTCGCGGCGAGCGAGGTCGTCGTCGAGCGTGCCGTCTTCCACTATGGGGTTGCGCGAGTCGTGGCGATACGATTCGCGTCGCGCCCCGACAAATTCCAAGTCCAGATCGCGTGCCGTCACTTGCGCCGTGCCGTAGGTGCGGAACACTGCAAGGTGGCTGCCGCGCCCGAGTTTCTTGGACACGGCTTCGGCCAATTCGATGCCCGAGCCGACGGTGACGAAGTCGATGTCCTTCGACGGCCGGCCGATGACGATGTCGCGTACATAGCCTCCGACCACATAGCACTCGCGGCCGATGCTGTCCGCAGCGTCGGAAACGATGGCAAATGCCTTGTCGGTGAGTCGTTCTTTCAGATTCATCAATCGAGGCTTACTATTTCTTCGGGAGCGGTGGTGATGCAGCGTGCCGGCGAATCGTTGCCTACGATGTAGGTGTTCTCCACGCCTACCGCACCGATTCCGGGGATGACAAACTTAGGCTCTACGGCTATCACGTTGCCGGCGACGAGTACGTCGCGCGAGCGCGGCGACAGCACCGGCGGCTCGTTCACGGCGATACCGATGCCGTGGCCCACGAAGCCCGCATGGTAGCGGTGTCCCATAAAGTAGTCGGCCATATCGGCCTTGGTTGCCATATCGAGAGCGATGTTATAAAGGTCGGCGGCTTTGGCGCCGGCAACTGCCGCCTTGGCTATGGCGTGGCAGATGTCGCGCGACAGGTCATGTGCTTTTTGCACGATTTCGGGTATGTCGCCGGTGATATAGCAGCGAGTCATATCGGTCATATAACCGGTAAAATTGCCGTTGACGTCGACCATCACCGGATGCCCGGGCTTGATGATTGTGCCGTCGGCACCCACGGGCAGCGACGGATTCATTCCGGCTCCGCCCATGGCGAAGTCGTAGGGCGAGGGCGTGTCGGCATTGTCGCCGGTGAGAATGTTGCCCATGAAGAGTTCCATATCCGGACCGTTGACGCGGAACTGTCCGAGGCAGCCTTGCAGGCGCAGAGCGCGTTCGATTTCTATTTGCAGTTCCACATCGCTCATACCTTCGACATAGAGATGCGGTATCGAGCGATACACTTGTGTCTGCTTCACGCCCGACGCTTCCATCAAAGCGAGTTCGCCCGGAGTCTTCACGGCGCGAGCCTTTCGCAGGATGTCCGATGCGTTGGCAGCTTCCGCGCCGTCAAACACCTTGAGCAGTCGTTGCGTCATATTGTACGACAGTGTGTCGAGCTCAAGTGCTACGGTGTGCGGTTTGCGTCCGCGTGCTTCCAATATGCCGGTGATGTCCTCGGGCTTGCGGATATGCTCTATGGCTTCGCCGCGGAGCACAGACGGGCGTTTCACGAAGTAGGTTATCGAGCCGTCGGCTTCGATGTACACGTAGCCGCAGTAGACGCGTCCGGTGAGATAGAGTATGTTGGCGTTGTCGCTGACCAGAAGTGCATCGATTTCGCGCTCCTTCATCATCGGCAGTATCTTGTCGAGGCGGAGTTTGATTTCTTCGCCCGAGAGTAGTTGAAGTTGACTTTCAGATTTTGTTTCCATTGTTCAGTACTTTGGTTTCAAGTTCATAAAAGTTATTGATGCGAAATTCTGCGTCGCTCACTGTGCCGAAGCCGTATGCGGCCCACACAAATTCAAGGCCTGCGGCGTGTGTGCTGTCGGCGTCGCGCTGTATGTCGCCCACATAGACGGGGCGTCGCAGGTCGTAGCGCTCTTGGATGCGTCGCAGGTTCACGTCCTTGTCCACACCCGTTTGGCCGAACGTCACGGCGTCGGTGAAGTATGGGCGCAGCCCCGTGAAGTCGAGAAAGTTGTCCAGCCCGCTTCCGTTGCAGTTGCTGAGCATAAACAATTTGTATCGTTTGCTCAGTCGCTCAGTCACCTCGGCCACGCCTGGATATAATCGTCCGCCGAGCGAGGGCATCAGCAGCTCCTCGTTGACACTCAGTCGCTCCAGAAAAAGCGCTTTGTCAGAGCAGTACACTCCCATCAGAGGCTCATATATCTCGCCGAGCGGCTTGCCCATAAGTGCCACCAACTCCTCGTAGCGCACGGGTTGGCGCTCAATGCCGAGTTCGGCGGCGGTGGCGTCCCACACCTTGCAGTACGAGTCGACGGCGTCCCACATGGTCCCGTCCATATCAAATATCAGTGCATCTATAGGTTGTGTCATCTATTTATAATAGCGGAATTTTTTATCTGTTATTGTTGTTGTGAGTGTTAATTTATTTGACGAGCATAAGCCCCACTTGTTCTATGTCGCGGACAGTGTCGGCTCGCATTATGTGTCGTATGCGCACCGGCCGCCCCTTTATCACGAACCGTTCGCCCGGCAAGGTGTCGGTAGTGATGCGGCTCACGTCCGATCCTCGGCCGCGCCAGCGTCCGTAGACGTCGGCCAGCACTACATTCACCGTGTCAATGCACCGCGCGGTGTCGCCCGGAAGCGGCGTCGATATTTCGAGCCAAAGGTTGGAGTAGAGATATGCTCCCGTGTGGCGCACGGCGATAGCCAATCGGCTTTCGCTTACGGAATCTGTCGTTTCCGGCTCGAACGTCAACGTGTCGCCGTAGGCCCATCCGGTTGGTGCTATCGAGCGGAAGTCGGCGCCGTCGGGCGTAGCCGGTCCGAAACACGACGTCACTGCCAATGCAATCATGGCAGTGACTGTCGCTATTGTGCTGCGGCGCAATATCATTGTTCGTCGGGCTTCGGTGCCTTTGGCGTATCCCCTTGGCCTTCCTTATTGTCTTTATTATCCTTATTATTCGGCTTCTTCTTGCGCTTCGGCCGTTGCCCTTCCGTTCGCTTGTCGCCTTGTTCGTTGCCCTTACCTTGTTCACCGGCGTTTTTATCGCTCTTGTTTTCAGCCTTGGCGCCCTGCGGCTTTTTCTTCTTGTGCTTCTTTTTCTTGTCGAAGCGGGTGAGGTCGCCGTCGCCGAGGATGTCGCCGAATGCGGCTTTGGGCTTACGGTTCTCCTTCTCTTCGGCATTGAGCGACAGAGGCTTCTCGCCTTCGCGATTCATCTTTATCACCTCGAAAGCACGCTCGGCACTGATTGTGACAAGGTTGGCGGCCACCGACTTGTCGGTGGAATAGGTGATTTCACGCTTGAAGATGTCGGTCTTGAAGTGGAAATATGTGGCGTCGGCGGTTTCGAGGCGAGCATCTTTGGGCGGCAGGCGCTTGGCACTTTCCACGTAGGTGTCAACCTCGAAGTTGAGGCAGCATTTCAGTTTGGCACACTGTCCGGCAAGCTTCTGCGGGTTGAGTGAGATGTCCTGGTAGCGCGCGGCGCTTGTGGCTACCGACACGAAGTTCGACATCCATTGCGAGCAACACAGCGGACGGCCACACGGGCCGATGCCGCCGATACGTCCAGCTTCCTGGCGGGCGCCGATCTGCTTCATCTCGATGCGTACCTTGAATGCTTCGGCCAACACTTTGATGAGTTGGCGGAAGTCGACGCGCTCGTCTGCTATGTAGTAGAATATGGCTTTGTTGCCGTCGCCTTGATATTCCACGTCGCCGATTTTCATATTCAGACCGAGGTCTGCGGCAATTTTGCGCGAACGAATCATAGTGTCCGTTTCGCGTGATTTTGCTTCCTCGAAGCGCTCTATGTCGTTGGGACGTGCCTTGCGGAACACGCGCTTCACTTCCTCACCGTCGCGCGAACGCGAGCGCGACGAAGCCGCTATGCGCTTCATACGGCGTTCGGCCAGGTAGCCTGTCAGTGTCACCGTGCCTATGTCGTGGCCCGGCGAGGCTTCCACGGCCACGAGGTCGCCTATTTCGAGAGGTATATGTGTACTGTTCTTATAATAGCCCTTGCGAGTATTTTTGAATGTGACTTCGACAAAGTCGGAGTCGGCCTTGCCGCCCGGGATGTCGGCAAGCCAGTTGTAACTGTGAAGTTTGCAACGCGGCTCGCCCTTGCATTGGCAGCGAGGGCAACGGCCTTCCTGTGAACTCGCAGCGGCGTCGTCAATGACGTCGTCGGGCGATTTTACTTCATCGCTCATCTTCTACGAGTATTTTATTATTTTGCAAATGCCACCGAGCGTGTCTCGCGGATGACGGTGATCTTCACCTGTCCGGGGTAGGTCATCTCATCCTGGATGCGCTTGGCTATTTCGCTCGAAAGCTTTTCTGTCTCTACGTCGTCGATCTTGTCGGCTCCGACAATAACGCGGAGTTCGCGACCTGCTTGGATAGCATAGGTCTTCACCACGCCGGGGTACGACATGGCGAGCTGTTCGAGGTCGTTGAGGCGCTTGATGTATGCTTCCACGATTTCGCGGCGTGCGCCGGGACGTGCACCCGATATGGCGTCGCACACCTGTACGATGGGAGCCAGCAGCGATGTCTGTTCCACTTCGTCGTGGTGAGCGCCGATGGCGTTGCATATTTCGGGCTTTTCTTTATACTTTTCGGCCAACTTCATACCGAGCAGTGCGTGCGGCAATTCGGGCTCTTCGTCGGGCACCTTGCCTATATCGTGGAGCAGACCTGCGCGGCGAGCCTTCTTGGGGTTGAGGCCGAGTTCCGATGCCATGATGGCGCAGAGATTGGCTGTCTCGCGCGAGTGCTGGAGCAGGTTCTGGCCGTAGCTCGAACGATACTTCATCTTGCCCACGAGGCGGATGAGGTCGGGATGCAGGCCGTGGATACCGAGGTCGATAGCCGTGCGCTTGCCGGTCTCGATGATTTCTTCTTCGATTTGTTTGCGAACCTTTGCCACTACTTCCTCGATGCGGGCGGGGTGGATGCGGCCGTCCGACACGAGTTGATGCAGCGCCAGACGGGCGATTTCGCGGCGTACGGGGTCGAAGCCCGAGAGTACGATTGCTTCGGGGGTGTCGTCCACGATGATTTCGATACCCGTGGCGGCTTCGAGGGCGCGGATGTTGCGGCCTTCGCGACCGATGATGCGACCCTTTATTTCATCGGAGTCGATATGGAATACTGTTACGGAGTTCTCGATGGCGGTTTCGGTGGCTACGCGCTGTATTGTCTGAACCACAATGCGCTTGGCTTCCTTGTTGGCCGTCATCTTAGCTTCGTCCATGATGTCGTTGATGTAGGCTGCGGCGGCTGTTTTGGCTTCGTCCTTGAGCGATTCCACGAGTTTCTCGCGAGCCTCTTGCGATGACAGCCCCGAGATGTGTTCGAGCTGCTCGATTGCCTGGCTGTGGAGCTTGTCGAGTTCGGCGGCGCGTCCTTCGAGGATGGCCGACTGTGCTTCCACGTTTTGGCGAGCGGTGTCCACCTCGTTGCGTGCGCGGGCGTTTTCGCTTTGCTGCTGATTGAGTTGCAGCTCGCGTTGCTTCTGGCGGGCCTCAAGCGACTGTATCTTCGACATACGCTGGTTGGCTGCCTTTTCGGCTTCCGCCGTGATTTTGAGTGCCTCCTCGCGTCCTTCGAGTATCTTGTTGCGCTTCAGATCGTCTGCTTCGCGTTCGGCGTCGGAGATTATTGTCTTGGCACGAGTGCCCGCCATGCGTCGCTGTGCTATCAGTGTGCACACTATGCCTATGGCGAGGGCTAAAATTCCGATTACTATATAAATAGGTATGGGATTCATTGATGAATATATTAATGGATGATTTATAGGGTTTTACGTTAACTTATCTCAACTCCTCGCGCGGCAGCGCCTCTGCGCTCGTCTCGTGCGAGTCGGGCGGAAATCGCTGTGATGCGTGTGAGTGGAGAACGTTGACGACCGTAATCCTGAAAAATCAGTCCATCGTCAGAAGTACCTTGTCGAGGTCGGCCTCGAAGTCTTCGAGCAGGCGCGACTGTGCGCTCAACTGCTCAGACTTGCGGTAGTAGAGTTCGGCAAAGGCGAGCGCGACTTTGGCAAGTGTGTATTGAGCGGGTCGGTCGGGCGAATCGGCCTGCATCTTGCGCCAAAACTCGTTCACATGAAAGGCCGCTTTGCGGAATATCGGTTCTTCATCTATCGAGATATTGAACGCGAAATCCATATCGGCTATCTTTGCTGTAAATCTATGTATCTTCTGTTCGTTCATCACTGTTGGTGCATCGTTCGTCGCAGGGCCTGTCGTCATTCAATCAAGTCGGCTATGCAACTGTCGATTTCCTTTATCAAATTTGCAATCATCGACCGTGTGGCTTGCAAGTCTTCGCGCGACGGCGTCAGCGTCGTTGCAACAGTGAGATATTCAATCTTCAGTTGCAGTTGTTCGATGGTCTGCCGCTGTGCGAGATTTTGAGCCTTTAGATCCGATATTTCATTCAGTGCACTATCGTACGATTGACGCAGCGCATGGTATTTCTCGCCGAAAAGACGTGCCTTGGCTTGTACACGTTCTATCTGTTGCTTGAGGTCGGAGGCCATTTTTCGCAAATTTTGACAAAAGTACAAATTTTTTTCAACAAATCAACTTTTTTATCAAAAAATATGCAACATCCCCGATTTTTTTGCATTATCTTTGCACTGACGACGTTGCCGAGCGCCATTCGGCTGCGTAGATATTGTCGATGTTATGGATTTAACGCACAACAAAATAGAATACGTGATTTGCTGCGTCGGAGCGTTTTCAAAGCGGTTCAACCTGACGAATGCACAATCATATGCCTACTTGCGCCGATTCAAGGGAATAGATTTTCTGATTGATTGCTACGAGGCTGAACATACATTGTCGGTCGAGGACGCAGTCGAGGACATCGCACAAATCTGTAAAAACAACGGAGGACGTGTGGCATGATAGAATTATATCACGGCAGCAATATCGTTATCGACAAGATTGACTTGGCGCTCTCCCGAAAAGGTAAAGATTTCGGCTGCGGATTTTATTTGAATCCGGACAAGCGGCAGGCAATGGAAATGGCCGTAAGGACTACACGCCGAATGATGACCGGCGAGCCGACGGTCAGCGTGTTTCAGTTTGACGATTCGTTGTTGTTTGGCAATGATATTTTGTCTGTAAAGGTTTTCAACGATTACTCGGTGGAGTGGGCGAATTTCATTTTGGAAAACAGAAAGAATTTGAGTGATGTGCCGGTGCACGAGTATGATGTTGTCGTAGGACCAATTGCTGACGATACTGTCGGCCTTCAGATGCGCCGATTTATGCAAGGCTACATCAGCGTGGAACGTATGATTGAAGAATTGCGTTTCCAAAGACCGTCGGTTCAATATTTTTTCGGTACCGAGAAGTCAATTAAATTCTTAAAGAAATTGTAGATTTATGAGTGATGATATCCAATTTCAGATAGAATGCCTTTCGACCGAATTGGTAGGAATGCTGATGCAAAAATATGGTTGGAGTATGAAGCGTGCACTGGATGAATTATATTCATCGGAAACGTACAGACGCTTATGCGATCCCGAGTGCGGTCTGTACTATGAGAGCGCGGTCTACGTGTTCTCGTACTTGCAAAATGAAATTGAGATCGGTGTCGTGAAGTAGCAATGAAAAATTTTTTGCATTATACTCCGAGTACGATTGCCGGGTCGATGTTAAGGCGTTGACTGATCACGCGTGCTTGGTTTAGTGTCGGTTCTTTTTTGCCTGACAGATATTCGCAGATACGCGATGGGTTTATACCCAGTAATTTTGAGAGTGCGGCTTGTGTCAAGCCCATCTCGTACATACGTAGTTTTATTGTTTCAATAAGCGACGGCTTTTCGATTGGGTAATGCTCTTCATCGTAGTCAGCAACTAAATTTCCGAGAAGAGTGAGTTCAACCATTCGAGGGTCTTCAGCCGGTGTGTCTTCCGGAAGTCCGAGCATAAGGTCTTCCACTCGTTTGAGAGCTGCCTGATATTGCATTTCATTTTCAATCTTGGTCATAGTTGAAACTTTTTAAATGGTTGCACAATCTATTTTGTCATATTCTTTGTGTGTGCCGATGAATCTTATCAGCACAAATTGAGGAACGAATTTTATAACAACAACCAATCGATAGTCATTGACTTTTATGTTGAATACATAGTGTTGATTACCAATATAATCAACTGAGTTATATGTCGCTTTAATGTCTGCAAAGCATTTCCATTGAGCTTTCTTGACAACTGTTACCCAATCTTGCAATGCTGTTTTTGCCTTCGGGTTTTGTTCGTAATATAAGCGTATGGTTCGCTCTGCTATAATTCTCATTTAATCAAAAAGATTATTTGATTGCAAAATAATAAATAAAATTTCAAATATGCAAATTCGATTACACAAAATATATTTCCAAGTAAAACGCACGCCCATATATAATTTAAATTGCGGGCGTGCGCTTATTAGATTAGATTGCGTGCTTCAGTTTATTTCGCGGCTTTTTTTGCTGTCGCTGTGCGCGAGGCGGCCTTTTTGGTCGATTTCTTTGCGGCCGGCTTTTTCTCGGGTTCTTCGCGATGCTTGTGCTCGATGTTGTACTGTTCGAGGTCTTTGCGCATCGATTCCTTCTCGCGGTTAAGTTGCTCGATCTCGTGCTCCTGATTGCGGATGGTTTGCAGCAGCGAGTTGAGTTCTTCGTTGTCGATCGACTGCGGAAACTGCTCGTTGACGCGCACGAGGAAGTCGGACAGCACATTCATATAGTTGGTGAATGCCTGATATGGAGTTTCGTAGGGACTGAAGCTTGCGTGAGCCGCACCGTCGGCAAAGTGCTTGGTCGACATATAATAGAAATGGTCGGACGCCTGAAGATACCACCAATCCTGCTTGAGGCGGCGATCCTGGGTGAGGCGTACGCGTTCGCCCACCTCGTAGAGTTTGCCGGCGGCTTCGCGCTGAAGTTGATTGCCGAGCCATGCCGATGTGTCGCGCGCTTCGTCGGCTCCCGACATCGGGTAGGGCACGTTGAGCGAATCGACGGCTTTGAGTTTGCCCACGGCGTCGGACGGCGTCCAGAATTCGATGCCGCGTTCGGCGGCGAAACGTGGCAGTGCTTCGAGGAATTGGAATATACCGGTCGACGACGGGTGCAGACCTCCGAATGTCTCAAGGTTGAGGCAGATGTTGATAATCTGTTCTTCGGCCGGAGTGGATGCCACCCAGTCGATGTATTTGTCGGCTGTCAGCGGGTATGCTTCCCACGATGTGTCGGAGAAGTGGTCGGCGATGTCAGAGGCGAGTTTGGAATTGTTGAGCAGCAATTTCAGCTTGGGCGCCGACGATGCCGAGTAGACGTAGTTGGGCGACTTCCAGCCGAGGATGTGCTTGGCGCCTTCGGTGATGCAGCCCTTGAAACCCATAGCGGCTACTTGCGGAGCGATGTCGTCGTCATAGATAAGTTCGGTGTTGCGGAAGACCTTGGGCTTCACACCGAAAAGGTCGTGCAGGCGCTTGCACTGCATTTCCACTTGCCGGCGGAACTCTTCGGGGTCGAACAGAGAGGCCAGCGAGTGGGCGTATGTGGCGGCACAGAATTCTACTTTGCCCGTGTCGGCGAGGCGTTTGAGCAGGTCGATAAATTCAGGCACGTATTGTTCGAACTGTTCGAGAGCCACGCCCGATATCGTTATTGAGCAACGAAATACGCCCTTGCCGGCTTCGATCATTCGCAGCAACGTTTCGGCTGCCGGGATATAACTTTGGTGTGCTATGCGGCTTACGATGTCGTCGTTGAGAAAGTCGTCGTAGTAGTAGTGGTCATTGCCGATGTCGAAGAAACGGTAGCGTTTGAGGCGGAACGGCTGATGAATCTCGAAATTGAAATCGATTGCTTTCATTATGGAGTGTAGGTATTATCGGTTGTTGAGGACTTTGTTGTATATATCGATGACTTTGCGTCCGGCCTTGTCCCATGTGATCTGTGCCACCTCTTCGAGGCCTTGTTGGCGCAGTTGGTTGTAGAGAGCCGGATAGGAGATGATGGCGTTGACTGCATCGGCCATTGCGTCGATGTCCCAGTAATCGGTCTTGATTACGTTGTTGAGAATTTCTGCGCAGCCGCTTTGCTTCGAGATAATCGACGGCACTCCCATTTGCATGGCTTCGAGCGGCGATATGCCGAACGGCTCCGATACCGACGGCATGATATAGACGTCGGATGCCTTGAGCATCTCGTACACCTGTCGGCCCTTTTGGAAGCCCGGGAAGTGGAAGCGGTCGCTGATGCCGCGTGCGGCGGCGAGTTCGATCATCTTGTCCATCATGTCGCCCGAACCGGCCATGACAAAGCGCACCTTATTGTTGTTCTTGAGAACTTTGGCTGCCGCTTCGACGAAATATTCCGGGCCTTTCTGCATGGTGATGCGTCCGAGGAAGGTGACAATCTTGTCCTTGGGCTTGGTCACTTCCACGTCGAGGAGTTCGCGGCTTAGAGGTATCACGGCATTGTGCACCGTCGTCACCTTGGCCGGGTCGATGCCGTACTTGTCGATGACGGTGCGGCGTGTGAGGTTCGACACGGTGATGATGTGGTCGGCGTGCAGCATGCCGTCGCGCTCGATGCCGAATACGGTCGGGTTGACGTTGCCGCGCGAACGGTCGTAATCGGTGGCGTGCACGTGGATCACGAGCGGCTTGCCGGTCACCTGCTTGGCGTGGATGCCGGCAGGGTAGGTGAGCCAGTCGTGCGAGTGGATGATGTCGCAGTCGATGGTGCGAGCGATGACGCC
>CALKKU010000043.1 GCA_937995285.1 uncultured Bacteroidales bacterium
ATAACAGATAATTTATAATAAAAAGATTGTACAATTTTTAAAGCCTCAGCGTCCATAACGTAAAATTGTTTAGCAACAGGGCTCCTCGACGCAGCGCAATTCACAGATAATCAGCAGCAATGCAAACATGCGTATCTCTTACAAAGAGATCCATAGAAAAAGCAAATAACAGTAATTATCATGTCTCAAAACAAAACAGTTTTTCCGGGCTTAGGAAAGGAGGGCGATTTTACGCCACATTCAGGATATCCCGGTAATAGCCAACCCTATTCACGTCCTTCAAGCCAAGGGCGTAGCAAAGGCACTGTCTACCCTGGTATGGAAATACCTACCGGACAACAGCGAACCACCTCTCAACATCAACAAAATAATCCTCAAACGAATGGAAAACCAATCGTCGGATTTCTCTATTCAATATCGCGTACCGGCGTTGGAGAATATTGGCCACTGCATGTAGGCCAGAACATCATAGGGAATGCCTCAGATTGTGATATAGTCCTTGGAGAAGGCACTGTATCTCAACGCCATGCCAATCTTCATATCAATAAAATGAAGAAACCCGAAAGAACAGAGGCCACAATTTCCGACCTGGGATCTACAAACGGGACGCAGGTAAATGAGAACAGTGTTTCTATGGCACGACCTGTAGAGTGTGTTAATGGAGACATTATTACAATCGGCGAGAATTATGACTTGCTTCTACTGCTGATAGACACAAAGGAGGTAGGACTACATTTGTCGGAAAACTTCATTGACGTTAGCGATGAGCAAGATGATATATTCCCGGGCGGATTTACTCAAGAACGCGACAACTCTACCCGCAATGAGCAAGATTTCCCGCCAAGATTTATTGATCCGAAATCATCAATTCATCCGGGCGTCTACCATGAGCGTCCGACTGATTCGACCATAGGGATGGATTCCGATGGCGGCTTCAAACGCGGCGGCACTACGGGTATGGACTAATTTTAGTTTATAAATGGCTACTGTAAGAATACAAGGCGAAAACGAAAAACTGAGAGGAATATACTACGAGTATAATCCGGCCGACACGCCATTAGGGGTCGGAGGCATGGGCAAGGTTTTCAAAGGGTGGTGTTGCAGCGAAACGACTAACCAACGCCGCGAAGTTGCTATAAAGTTTCTTTATAGTGACCTGCCTGCACATGTAATTGCAAGAGCCAGACGAGAGGCTGCCGTACAGCTAAGGAATGACAATCTCATAGAGATGCTCGGCTTTGTAGAAACATTTGAGAAAGATGAGTTGGGACAACCTGTTGCACGTTATCATGTGATTAGTGAGTATCTTCATGGTGTCACATTAGATAAATTACTGACCGGAAATGTATGTGACCATAAAGGAAATGTCATACCCTTTGCTCAGGAACTTTATGGGAAATATTTGAATGATTCTTACAGTTTTGCTTTGACAATAATCAGAAATCTGCTTTCCGGACTGATGGCTCTTCACGATGCAGGTTACATTCATCGTGATATTGACCCGTCCAACATAATGGTAACATCCGGTGGTAAAATCAAGCTCATTGATTTCGGCATTGCAAAGAAGCTCAACGGCAATAACACCAAAGAAAATTCTTATACAGTCGACGGACAATTCATCGGCAAGCCCAAATATGCTGCCCCGGAATTGGTACGCGGACTTGTTGATTCTCAGAATACGACGACAGACCTTTATGCCGTAGGCATACTATTATATCAACTTCTGGTCGGTAAAGTTCCTTTTGACGGAGAAATGGCAGAGGTGCTTGACATGCAGCTCAATAAGAAAATGCCCCTTCATAATATCAAACAGAAACAAATCAGAGAAGTAATCAAAACGGCAACTCAAAAGAAACGTCCTCAGCGTTATCAAAGTGCGGCAGAGTTTCGTGTGGCCGTCGATAAGCTTATTCCTTTGCAATATCCCGCGAAAACAATTGATTTCAAGATTGTCGGGATCACCGCCGGTAGTGCCGCAGCAATAATTGGCATAATTTTTATCGGCATAGCCGCTCTTAACAAAGGGGGCGCTGAAAGTACGGTTACGAATAATCTTTCGACAACTCAAACTCAAGTCCGTACAGCGAATGTAACGAATCAAATCGCCACATCAACAAACGGCAATACTTATGCGGATGCCGTAAGGCTGCTTTCGCGAAAGGACACGGCAAATGACGGATTCATTATGTTGAAAGCCTTGGCTGATAATAGAGATTACAACGCGGCGTTTCTACTTAGCAGATTATATTTTAATAGTTCCGACGGCGTCAGGATCGGAGCCTTTACAGATTCAGTTGCATTATTCAGAAACAATCTCGGAATCACCGCACAAAACAAGGAGGCTCACAGGCTTCTTAAAAATGCAGTCAATATCAATCCTGTGGATTACAGATCATTGTTTGAACTGGGCTGTGACTACAAATCGAAAAGGCGCGGTGCTAAATTCAATACAGACTCCGCATACATATATTTGAATAAGGCGCGACAACTTGCTGCAAAAGCCGGAGATAAAGAATATGAGCAGGCTATCGCCAACAGAATGATTAACCTTAAACCGGCAAGATAATGAGTAGCAAGACTGTTTTTCAACGCCCCGATGATCCATTCATCTACCTCTTCGTGATGGGTGAATGGTATTGCTATGATCCGACCTCAACTCCATTGGGAAGCGGCGCTATGGGCACTGTATATATGGGCTACCGCGTCAAAGATGGTACAAGGATGGCTGTCAAACGTGTCAAAGACAGCTATTCAAATAACCCCATGATACGCGAAAGAGCCAGACAGGAAGCCTCCTTGGCGTTCAGACATAATAACCTCGTTGAAATGATCGGGTGCTGTGAATATGCGCCGGACAACGGGCCAATATTCCTTGTCAGCAAATTTGTAGCGGGCAAGAATATAGACGAGTACGCTAAAGAATTTCTAAATGGGAGTGACCGTATTGAGAAAATATGCAACGTTATCTTCCAAGTATTGGATGCCCTGGAGTATGTCCATTCAAGAGGCGTGATACACCGGGATATTAAGCCATCCAATATAATGGTGGAAGAAGATTCCAATATCCGACTTATGGATCTTGGCATTGCCAGAATGAATGACGGCAATAAGTTTTCTCAATACGGTTTCATCGGCACGCCTCAATATGCAGCCCCGGAACAGATACTCAGGGACAAGAGCCGCTCTGTTCAAATCAACGCTGCCACAGACCTGTATGCCTTAGGTATTACTTTCTATGAAATTTTGGCCGGCAATAATCCTTTTGATGCTGATACGGAAGTCGATACACTGACTCGTCAGCTGCGTGAACCGCTACCGGCAGATGATGCCATACCCCGGAAAATCATGAATGTAATACTGAAAGCGACTGAGAAAGAACAATCCAAGAGATTTCAAACTGCCGGAGAGTTTCGGGATGCACTAAGAGAGGCTTTGATACCTTCCAAAACATTATTTCAACGATTCAAAGAATGGCTCGGCCTTAACTAAAATGAACTGACATGGATTTAATTCAACAACTCTATACCCCCGATTATTTAGTCGGTTTTGCAGAATCTCGAATAGGAGGCCGTTCGGAGAATCAGGATTCGTATGGAAGCGATATTACTCCATACGGATTTGTCGCAACAGTCTGCGACGGTATGGGCGGCGGCCCCGGAGGAAAAACCGCTTCAGGCATTGCCGTCAAAGAAATTCTTAGAGGCATCAATGAGGGTAGTCGGGATGACACCGCGACAAACATTGTTATTAAAGCTATCCGCCGTGCCAACCTTGCCATAATTGAGGCGGGGCAGATCACCCCGTCGCTCAAAGGCATGGGATCCACATGTACAGTTCTCCTTATCAACGAAGAGTCGGCTATTGTCGCCCATGTAGGTGACAGTAGAGTTTATCAGCTCAGAGAGCATAATAAAATTTTCAGGACGTTCGACCATTCAATGGTATTTGATTTGGTCAAACAAAAAGTCATAACCGAGGAACAGGCTCGACTGTCCGCACAATCCAATGTGATAACCCGTGCATTAGGCATTAAGCCGGATATAGAAGTCGAAGTTACCGAATTGCCCTACGACAAAGGTGACCGTTTTTTGCTTACCACCGACGGAATACATGGCTCTGTCGTGGAAACAGAACTGATAGAAATGGCTACAGATAAAAGACACGCCCTCGGGACTGTGACTGACGAAATCGCAACTACGATTGACGGCAAAGGTCGCAAGGAAGGTGGCGGTCATGATAATCTGACACTTGCAATCATAGAAACATACACAAATTCAAAACTCAGATCCAAGATGAACAGAAAAACAAAACTCATTTTAGGGACCGTTTCTTTGCTCTGTCTGTTGAGTTTGATCTTCAACGGAGTTTTACTCGGGCGGAACAATTCATCAGCATCGGAGGATATCAAGGCAGCCCGGGAATTAATCATTGATTCATTGGAGAATCACATTCAGAAACAAGATTCTATAATTAAAGATCTAACAGCGCCTAAAGCGAACAACAAGACTAAAAACAAAAACAGTCGTAATTAAATAACTGAAAAAATGAAGACATATTCAATTGGTCGTGATCTTAATTGCGACATTGTCATAAACGATTCCACCGATGTTATCAGCCGACGCCACGCTCTGTTGAATGTCGCACCGTCGGGGAAAATGACTATCATTGACCAAAGCAGCAACGGAACTTACGTCAATGGCATCCGTATCACACAAAACGTTCCGGTTCCGGTAACTCGAAAAGACATTGTTTCATTGGCTCATGTGGCAAAACTCGATTGGAATCAAATTCCCAAGTCAAACCAATGGGTTAAGTATCTGTTATGGGGCGTTGCGGCAATTCTTGTCGTTCTTGCCGTTGTGTTCGGCATTAAGGCTCTTAAATCAGAGCCTGAAAGCGGAGCGACGACCGAAGCACCGACAGAGTTGAACGACTCTACAGCCATCAAACAGCGTGAGGCGGCAAGGCTTGACTCCATTAAGAACGTGGAACGTCAGGATTCCATCCGAAAGGCTCAGCCTGATTCTACCAATACCGTTCAAAAAAATAAACGACCAAAGAAGAAACAGGATAGCAAGCCTAAAGATGAATCAAAGAACAACAAAGAGAAAGACAAATCTTCTCAAACCAGAAAAAGAACAGTCGGTTAATCATCAAACTACACATCATGAGACTACTAAAAATCGGACGAGATACCAACTGCGACATTGTCCTGCACAGTGACAGGGCCAGCGCACTCCATGCCGAAATCACAATACTGAACAATGGAGACATCTTATTGGAAGATAAGAATAGCCGTAACGGGACATTTGTAATGAATCGCCCCATCAAACCCGGCATTCAGGTTTCTATCAAGAGAGGTGATGCAATTCGCTTCGGCGATGTTGAACTAATCTGGGACCAAATTCCCATGCCCGAAGATCTGTCACAATACAAGGCTGTATACGGTATCGGCACCAGCATGCGAAACGATATTCAAATATCAGGCAACACTGCCAGCCGTTATCATGCGACGCTTAAAATCGACCGTAAGGGAAATGCTTTCCTTCAAGACCATAGCAAGAACGGCTCCACCGTCAACGGTGAACGTCTCAATCCAGGACAAACCAGGCAAATCAAAAAGAATGATGCTATCGTATGTGGAGGCGTTCCGGTGAATCTGTCACAGTTCATTCCCGGCAAACCGTGGACAAAAGCCCTTGGCATAGTCGCTACAATAGCCGCTCTAATAGTTGGCGGCTGGGCGGCTTGGGACTATATTCCGTGGAATACAACCGTTTCTCCCGCCACGACTCAAGCTATGGAAAATGCATCAGCCTGCGTCTATGGAGGCTACTATTATGAAATCAACGTAACTGATGATCCATTCAAAAATGTACTCGGCAGCGATTGGCCGGATAAATGGTACATCGGATATGATTCCAATGGCGAACTGCAAGTTAGCATTAGCACAGACGGGCTAAGTCCAATCGGCTATACGGGAACCGCCTTCTTCATTTCCAAAGACGGCGAAATGGGTACAAACCGACATATCGCTGTGCCGTGGGAATATCGTAGCGCTAAAGAAGAAGAAACAATCCGCCAGTTGATGGAAAAGGCTCGTCAAGCGACCAGTAGCGGTTATCTATATGCACGATTGGATTACAATGTTTACACTTTAGGAACATTATCAGCAAGTGATGCTAATGCTTGGTTGCACCGCTATCAGATTTCCCCGATAGAAATAGGCGGAAAACACGCTTTCTTTGGTGTTGGATTAACCGGCTCAAAAGTTAACAATCTGATAGATTTGCAACAGGCACAAGTTATCGCAGAATCAGGCGATAAGGATAAAGACGTTGCTCTTATCAGACTTAATAGCCGTAAGACGCCGGACTATCTCGTAAAAATGGGCGCAATCTATGACATAGAGAATGCTCGTATAGATGAGACTTCTCTCAAACCCCAAAGTGAAGAACTGACCATCATCGGTTATCCTATGGGAGAAACGGTTGCAACTCAAACATTTGATGGCACGGAACTTCGTCCCACAATCCATACCACAAAACTTAGCAAAGTTCCCGACGACAATCAAATTCAAATTCAGGCGACCGGAATCGGCGGATTCAGCGGCTCACCCGTCAGCGATAGCAAGCACCGCCTTGTCGGAGTCCTTTGTAGCGGATTCCGTGGCACAGATGTCACCTACTGCTGCAACATCAAGCACTTGGTCGAACTCTACAACAAGCATCGCGTAAGAGAATGAACCTCATACGAATAATTATAGCCACGATACTTTCGGTTTTGGCATTTGCTTCTGCAAGTGCCAAGACCGCGTCGTGGGCTATATTACCTAAATATGAGAAGCTCAACAGGTATTTCAACAATATCTATGCATTTCAATCCGGGAATAAGTGGGGATTGGTCAGAGAGGGCAATATTGAAATTGTATCAGCCTCATATGATTTCATAACACCATTCATCAACGGATATGCGCTTGCCGGCGTAAAAGACGGTAACCGCTATGCCCTGAAGGCTATAATTGCCGAATCAGGTGGCGTATCGCTCCCTTCAGGCACATATTACCTTCCGCAGAACTATCAATATGTTTCTGAAGGTAAACTTGCCGTGTCTGACAGAAGCGGAAAATACGGATACATCGACCCGACAGGCAACATCATAGTTAAGTGTCAGTTCGACAATGCGCTGCCGTTTAAGGAAGGATGGGCGCCCGTCAAGCAGGGTAATTTTACTAAATACATATCCGAAACATATGACCGGAATCCTTCAAAAGGTACTCTTGTAGTCGATTTCCATTATGGAGAAATGACTTTATCAAGTTGTTTTTCCAACGGAAGTGCGGCCATTGCTTATAACAAAGATTTCGTTCTGATAGGAATTAACGGTCGCAAGATCAAGAAGCTTAGTGAGAGCGACTTCAAACATACATACATAAGTAACAATACATCATCCCACTCCGACAATGGCTTTCAGAAAAGTCATCGATTAACAGCTTTCACAGAAGATGGGAAATTCGGATTGAAAGAGGCTGACGAGGTAGTCGTTTTGCCTCAGTTTGATTCCTTTGGCGAAGAGTATGCCAATGGAACAATCATCGCTTCCAAATACAGTAAATTCGGCGTCCTGAAAATCAACGACGGCGACTTGTCGATCGACATCCGGTCCCACGCCAACAACGGCTTAGAATTGGATGTAGATCGAAAAGGCAACATATCCGCGATAGACCTAAACGTAAATATACCTTATGCGGCTTCTACGACACCGCTGAGATTATTCATTGATAAGGGCAACGGACATCTTACCGATGTTTCGGCTGAAATATCAGCATCCAACGGCCGCGTAATCTACACGTTCAATCCTGTTGTCGCCCCGAATGCAGAAAGTTGTAATATCGGATGCCGAGTGGAGTACGGCGGTATTGTTCAAGGTAAGCAATCGCAGACCTTTTCACTGAATTACCCGGTAATACTGAGAGTCTCAAAGCCGGGGCCACAGTTTATCAGAGCTAATGAAAATGACATTGCGCATTTCAGTTCCACCATCTACAACGATTCCAATAAGTCTGTTACTGTTACTGCAACATGGTCAACAGGGCGAACGATAACCGTTACAATCCCGGCGCATGGAAGCAAGAGCATAGCAGACTCTATCGGTGTGACATCCGACTTCTCGAAGGAAATTTCCGTCACATTAAGCACCGGAGAAAGAGCGCAATCCGTAATAAATTTTCAGAAATATTTCTAACCAATTAATAACCATATTTTTCTAATCATTTAACAACTTTCATCTATGTTAAAAAGAGCATTATTTGCACTTGCTGTTGCCGTCGGAATGGCGGCAACAGTATCGGCTCAAGGCATAGTCCCAGTTGACGATGCAGCCGTCACCGACGGCAGCATCGAAATCGTGGAAGTGCTGAAGCCGTATGCCCTTTCAATAGGGCCGAAAGTAGGTATCAACTATTCTATTGCCGGCGATCCCGACAATATGAATCTCGGCATCTCGGGCAATGTCGGATTTTCAGGAGGCCTGGCTGCTAATCTGCGCTTCGGCCGTCCTGCCGGTCGTCCTTACGGCACCGAACGATTTGGCGTTCAACTCGAAGCCCTCTATTCCTATCGCTCGCTGAATAGCGATGTAGAGAACATCAACATGAGTTGCTTTGAAATTCCCGTACTCTTTCAGTGGTACTTCCTCCCGACTTTCGCCGTTGAGTTCGGTCCGACATTTACAGGATCTTTTTCAACATCTCCCAAAGAGTTGAAGTACAACAACACGATCTATCAAATGGATAAGGTGAAAGCAACCGACGTGATGCTTTCGATCGGCGTTAACTGCAAACTCAAAAACGGCTTTACCGCTGACCTTCGCTACAACTTGGGCAACAGCGATATGGACGGCAACTTCAAAACAAAAGTCAGCACAATATCTCTCGGTATCGGCTGGCTGTTCTCAGTAATCAAATAAAAGATGAAACATATGAAAAAATATCTTGCAATACTCGCAGTGCTCTTCACTGCAATCCTGTCATCGTGCTCAAATGATGACAACATACAGGTGAATCAAGTCATCACATTCAAAGTGAATCCTTCGACGGTTATAAGTTCATATAAAGAGTTTGACGTCGGAGAACTTAGTGCACTGCCTTCGAACGCCAATTTGCGCATTCGTATTCTTATCTACAATGAGGATGGCAACCTCGTAGATGAAGATGTAACATATACGAATGATTACACTCATATTATGACCACATCCCTTAATCTTGCACAAGGCAATTATACAGCTGTTGCATGCACCGATGTTGTTCTTAATAATAAGACATTTGAATTTTGGGATTTAAGCGGAAAAGAAACGCTCTCAACGACAACATTTACTGATAAGGGCAAAATTGGTGATCGTTGGAAAATTCTTGGACTTAAAGTGGCTCACTTCTCGGTTGACAGAAATACAACCGAACTGAACATTGATGTGAAGCCCGCCGGAGCGCTCATATTGGTTTGGTGGAAGAATTGGAATCGCTACAGCAACGTTACCGCATTTAGATTGTATACTAATCGCTCAAGCGATCAAATGACTTTAGGTGCGTCTGGCAATCCATCCTACTCTGTAGAGTCTTCATACGATTTAGATTGGAATATCGCTCAATTGAGTTATAATTCAGACTATAATGGCGGGCAAGCTTATGTATTCTCATTCCCTATAAAAAATATGACTGTCCAATTTGGAGCAGGTCTTGAAAACAATAAATATACATTGTTTAAAAATGCTGAAGCAGTAGTGAACATAGAACTTGGACGAGAATACTACTTCACTTATGATGTAAAATCAGAAGAATGTGAGTGGCTTGTCCTGACTGACGTCGATGCTCGTTCGTCTGAATCATCTTTGGAATATTATGGGAACAACGCTACATCAAATAGCTTTGATAACAATCAGTCTATTCGAGTAATAGATTTCGTAGAGCCCGGTGAATTGTCCGACTAATTATGGAATTGCTGTACTACTTTGAGAAGGGCATGTCCTTCCCGAAGTAGTACAGTCCTCTCTTACAGACAATGTCTACTATGATTTCAATAGTTGAGCAATTATTAAAAACAACCGCTATAATGAAAGTAACTAAAGCACTTCTGCTTGGCTTTGCTCTGATTGCAGGGCCAACCGTTTCGGCGCAAGACAACCTCACAGTCGTGCTGAAAGGCGGAACTGAACTGACCGGATTTATATCCCGCCAGCGTCCCGGAGAGAATTTCACATTCACAACCTCCAAAGCCGTAGTATTGCTCCCAAGCACGGAGGTAAAATCAATTGTTGACAACGAGATAGCTGAGTCATCTTTGAGTGCCGAATGGAAGACATGGGCCGATGAGAATGACGCTTACGACGGAAACGGAAATAACAAAACGCTCCACCTTAGCGACATCATCACAAAAAACGGATCAATCAACCGTGTTCGTGTCCTTGAAAAAGGCGCGAAAGTACGCTACTTGGAGCTGTCGCCAAACACATATTCTCTCAGTTGGGACACCATCTCGGTTGTCAAAGCAGAGAAACGTCCGAAACTTCTTCTTTCTGGAATCAACCGACGTTATAAATTGGCGTCCGGCATGGAATATGAGGGACAATACGTCGAGGAAGTTCCCGGCGAAACTGTGAGCCTGTTAATGAACAACGGCGTTGTGGAAGTCTTCAAAACCGAGGAAGTAATGAAAGACTCCCGTTTTAAGATCAATCCCAATCAAACGCTACTCGAACAATCCGACCTTCTTGACATCGTCGAAATGAAAAACGGGGCATCGCACCGCGGTGTTATCTTCGAACGCAACTACTCCGATGGCGCCGAAATCACCAATGACTATCTTCTTCTCCAATTGGATAACGGCTCCACACTGAATTTGAATCTTGCCGACATCGTTGAGTACCGCAAGGAGAAAAATCCCGGCTATAAACCTCTTACCGACATTGAGTTGGAAGAAGGGACAGGTGCAATCAATCGTAAAATCGGCACATTGATACCGACTAAAGACGTGTCAGGAATGGTTACCGTTGATATCGATTCACTGAATATAACCATCACGCCTGCAATGCCGCTCAATATCACGGCCGAGTTTAATATGGATAACGCCAAAGCACAGCAACTTAAGCTCATCCGCATTCGTAAATATCAGGCCAAGAAAGGGAAAAACAGCTACTACGGCTTCACCTACGAAGATATGGTAAAGAGTGCGATCATTCCCAAATCGGTAGAAACGAGCGTAAACGGAATCTCCAAATTGGAATTCACCCTTTCCGGCGGTGCCGACGGTATATATGGCGTTTACGACCCACTGACAAATAAGATAATCATTTTCCAAATCAAAGAAGCGGAAGCCGTTGGTTAAACCCGACCAAAAACATCTGCCTTATGAGAATATCACGAATAATTGCGACTCTTGCATTGTCACTTGTAGTTGTCTCTGCATTAGCAGAGAACAACTACAAGGTCATATCTTCTTCAAGATTGAATGTGAGGAAAGCTCCATCGACAACCGGACAGATATTGGGCACATTTGCAAGCGGACAGCAAATTGAAGTACTCAAGATCGATAAAGACTGGGCGAAAGTAAAGTACAATGGCAAAACAGGATATGTAAATGCCAAATATATTACTGAACTTCCAAAACCGGAACCTCGCAAAGAACAGCCACAAAAAGAAGAGATAATTAACAGGGAAGAACCACACCAAAATGAATTTCCCGAACCAACCGGATTTCGTGACATAACACCTGTCAGCGATTATGAAGTTGAGACACCGCTGTCTTTGGGCTCATCTCTCGGGAAAAAACTAAACCTATATTTTGCCGTACAAGGCGGTTTTGGTTATTCCAATTTTATATGGAGCGACGGAGCTGTCAACGAAGACATGTCATACTCCGCTGACATTGTCGGACAATTGTATTTTGAACATAATGTCGGCTTCTTTCCGAAAAATTGGTATTCGGAATTAGCATTAGGCTATGATAAGAGAGGAGCGGCAGGCTTTGATATGAACTATGTGCATGCCAGAATCTATCCACTCGGTTATAGGATCCCTCTTTCGCAAATAAATGTTGTTATCAAAGGAGGTGTCACTCTCGGGATTCCTCTGAATGACTTAGAGACAGACAATCACTCCTGGAGTGGCGACTTCCAGTACGGGGTTGGCGGCGGTCTTCAGATAGAGTGGAAGCAGTTCGCAATCGGCTGCAATGTCGAATACGATTTTTCAGAAGTGGCATCCACTTGCGGACAGATATTAAACAATTTCGCCGTATTAGGAACAATCTCATACAAATTTGCAAAACTCGGACATAAACGATGAAAGATAATAAAAACGATGATATTCTCTCTCGCAGAGATTTCTTCAAGAAAGCTGCAAAACGAGTTCTCCCTATTTTAGCAGTAGGGATTATGCCAGGTCTGTTATCATCATGCGATGATGATAACGAAGAGCTCGAAAGTGCATTAAACGGAGGCTCGAATTCCGGCTGCACCGGATCCTCGTGCAGCAGCTTATGCTATTCATCTTGCGATAATTCATCAACATCTTCCGGATGCTCAGGATGCTCTTCAAACTGCTCAAGCTCTTGTAGCATAGGCTGCTCAAGCTCGTGTGGAAGCAGCTGCTCAAGTTCATGCAAGTCCGGCTGTTCCGGAGGATGTTCATCCTCTTGCGAAAGGGGATGTACCACTAATTGCTCTGGCAGTTGCAAGAACAGTTGTGGAGGCTGTGGTAATACTTGTACAGGAGATTGTCGAACTGCATGTACCAGTTGTTCCAGTTCATGCCGCGGCTCATGCCTCGGAAGCTGTGATACAAGTTGCCAATCCTCATGCAAAGGTTATTGCTTTGGTAGTTGCAAACAATACTGTACAATCTCGAGCAAATAAAAAAGATGAATATTGTCCGAAAATCGAATTCTGTTTGGAAGGAAGGTAGTGGAAAAAATATCACATTCATCGTGACTAAAGATTGTCAGTTGGCATGTAAATACTGCTACCTTGTAGGAAAAAACGAAAAAGAACGAATGGGTTGGGATATCGCTAAATCAGCGATCGACTACATTCTCTCACATGAAAGCGACTTTAAAGAAGAATCAGTAATTTGGGATTTTATAGGAGGTGAACCATTCCTTGAAATAGATCTCATTGATAGAATCTGCGATTATATCAAGGTCGAAATGTTTCGGCTTAATCATCATTGGTTCGATTCATATAGGTTTTCATTCTCCACCAATGGCATAAACTATCATACAGAGAAAGTCCAGAACTTCATTAAGAAAAATATTGGACATCTTTCAATAGGCATCACCATTGACGGAACAAAACGTAAGCATGACTTAAACAGAATATGGAAATCAGATAATTCGTCCTCACACAAAAAAGGAAGTTATGAGGATGTTGTCGCCAATATACCATTATGGTTATCGCAATTCCCGGGGGCTGCAACAAAGGTGACTATAAGTTCCGCAGACATCCCATATATCTGCGAAAGTGTTCTTCACCTGTATTCGTTAGGAATTCATGAAGTAAACATCAACTGCGTATTCGAAGATGTATGGCATGAAGGAGATGACAAGTTGTTCGAGGAACAACTCATACAACTGGCCGATGCAATCATAGACAACAGATATTTTGAATCGTTTACATGTTCTTTCTTCGCAGAGCATATCGGGAAACCATTAGATGCCGTCAAAGATAATCAAAATTGGTGCGGAGCCGGTATGATGTTAGCCGTAGATGCGGCAGGTAATTTCTACCCATGTACCCGATTTGCAGCATATTCATTACGGAGCAAAAAGCCTGTCGTTGTAGGTAATATTCACGATGGCATAAATCAAAATTTACTTCGTCCGTTTCTTTCACTCGACCGTACGACTCAATCACCGCAGAAATGCATCGATTGTGAAGTCGCAAGTGGCTGCGCATGGTGTCAAGGAGAAAATTACGATGCGGCTGACACCCCGACAATTTATCAACGCTCCACAGCGATCTGCAAGATGCACAAGGCCAGGGTTCGAGCAAACAATTATTATTGGAACAAATTATTCCGTCTTCTCGAATTGGAAGGTCGAAGAGAAGAGTTTGAAAAGAACAAATCTAATAATTCGATAGAACCATGTTGAAGTACCTGGTAATATTACTCGATGACACGTCGGTTTCGTTCTGTCATTATCGCAATGACAAGACAGTACGAAGGCTTATTGCATACGATGATCTTCAATCGGCCTTGTTGTGGGCTATGAAAGAGAATCTTATGGTGCAGTTTGTATATCCGGATTATAAACTCCCAAAAGAATACCTACGACTCATTGATACTGTTGACCACATTGATATTGCAGAAAATGATTGTGATGCCGATATTACTGTAATCAACGGCATCAGCAATCTGATCGATGACTTTCAAGATATTCCGATAGTCGTCACGACTAATTCAATCGAATTCTTTGACAGCCTTGATAAGTTGTCAAAGTTTTCAGCATTAACCATAGTCTTCAACGATATTCAGAGGTGGAACGAAACCACATTAGCACAATATGGTAAGGCATTAGAGAAACTGTCAGGTAATGTCTTTAATAGAATATCCACCGGGAAAAAGTCAAAAATAAATATCGTAACCGACCGTATGCAGTTAAGTACGATGAATAACTGTGGAGCCGGCGATGAAACGATAACTCTCGCTCCTGACGGCAAATTCTACATCTGCCCGGCATTCTACTTCAATAATAAAGATTCGGTTGGCGACATACACAGTGCATTGGTTATTCCAAATGCGCAACTGTATTTCTTGAAATATGCGCCAATATGCAGAACATGTGACGCGTTCAACTGCAAACGCTGCATCTGGCTAAACAGCGAGTTGACACATGAGGTAAATACACCCGGAAAGGGACAATGCGTTATGGCACACCTTGAACGTAACGCATCACGTAAGCTTTTTGAACGATTGAGACTAACAGGTATTGTCAAATCTGCCAATACTATCCCCGAAATAGACTATTTAGATCCCTTTGAAAAATTAACGAAATGAATAAAAAGATAGTGGGACATGTGTCCGACAGTGAAAAGAATGAGATACAGCGGCTTTTTGAACGCCGCAATGGGCTCAACGAGCTGGCTAAGATTCTTACGCCTGAAAATGAAGATCTGTATGAACGTCTTGTAAAAGACATGGGCGCTACGGCTTCCAAATTCCAACAATGGTGGGACTCTATGTCCCGGAAATACCAATGGGAAGGTGAGGAAAATGGTAATTGGGAAATCAACTTCCAAACAAATGAGATAATCCTCGTGACGAAATAGACTCGCAATATTGAGGATTATTAAATATATAGAGGCTGTGTCAAAAAAGGCACAGCCTCTTTTATTTTTGATGTATATGGTGGTA
>CALKKU010000044.1 GCA_937995285.1 uncultured Bacteroidales bacterium
CAGCCAATTGATTTTTTGCGTTTTCATACTTGGCTGTTATTTGTTGCAGGCCGTATCGTGCTTGATCGTATGCGTCGGCCGTGCTGACACTGTCGGAATACAGAGCGATAACTCTGTCGGCCTCCGATTTGATTCTATGATACTCGGCTTCCACAGCATCTTTTTGCACTTGATAGTCGCGAGGGTCAAGTTCTGCTATCAATTGTCCGCGGTGTACGCGACTTCCCTCACCTACGTACAGGCGAATCAATGTCCCGCTGACTTTGAACGACATATTCACCTCTTCCGAAGCCTTCACCCTGCCGGGGAATTCCTGAGTTGTTGTCGGCCCTGCGGCTTCAACCTTGTACAACTTTACTTTTGTGACATCCTGCGTTGCGGAGTCATTTTTGCCACAAGAACCGGTCATCAACAACAGCCCGAGGCACGCGATAGTCAAAGTGCTGATTCTTTTCATATTTGTATAATCTTTATTTTGCTGCAAAATTATATATAGTTGCAAAAAAATACGAGTACAATTTTGAGTAAAGATTGTACGATATGTTCGATTATTTAAAAATATTCGTTAAATATATCCGCTTTTTGTCGTTTTTTACTTACTTTGCACCCTGAATATTTCTGATACCTAAGTATATGAACGAACTCAATGTTGAACTATACGATATTTCTCGGGCCAATGTAGCCAACCACAACACAATGATATGCCTCGAACAAAATGGCTTTTTGCTGTGTACCGACGGTGAAATTGTGTTGAAAATGGATGATGCTATGTTTAATATTCGCAAGGGTGATTTATACATATATCCTGCTTTTTCGCAGACACAGGTCGTGGAATGCAGCGACGATTTCATGGGTGTCGCAGGTATTGCAGATTTTGATTTCGTGCTTACATCACTCGAATCGATATTCGACACTCAAAGTCAGATTTATATCAGATTCCATCCGCACACGGCATTGACACCGGAGCAGTATGACCGCATTCTGAGTCTTTTGCAACTTATCAAGTTCAGAAAGAATGTCGAAACCAAATTGCTGCCCAAAATCCTCTCATCACTTGTACAAGCCTTCTGTTATGAAGTTATTGATGCGTACGTGTCCAATATGGGTGACTTTATATCGCAAAATAATTCGGGCAGGAAAGATAAAGTGTTCCAAAAATTTCTTGTCGATTTGCATAAAAACTTTCGCCAATGTCGCAGCGTATCGTTCTATGCCGCCCGTCAGGGGCTGACGCCTCGTTACTTCACCACACTGATTCACGACGTTTCCGGTAAAACGCCGTTGCAATGGATTTCGCTGTTTGTTATCGCTGAAGCCAAGCATCTGTTGACGAATCCCAAACTCAGTATCAAAGAAATATCCAACTTGCTCAACTTCTCTGAGCAGTCATTTTTCGGTCGTTATTTCAAGCAGTACGCCGGATGCTCCCCGGGTGAATATCGCACCAAGGCTATCTCCCTCAAATAGTGTTGCCTTAAAATCAAATTTTAAAAATTCTCAAAAAAATATTAAGCCTACACTTAATACAATGGGAATTTCTGCTTATATTTGCAAAAATTAATTTAACCAATCAAACGACAATGTCATTCGACAAGACAAATCTGTGGCGCAGCGGGCGTGATTACATATTTATCACTCTCGGAACAGCCATCTATGCCTTCGGCTTCGCCACCTTCATTCTGCCGCACAAAGTGGTAATCGGAGGTGTCGCCGGTATGAGTACAATATTGTACTATTCTCTCGGACTTCCGATTGCTATAGGCAACTACGGTATAAATTTGTTGCTGCTTGCCATTGCTTACCGAATTGTCGGAAAGCAATTTGTCATCGGTACTATTTTCGGCGCCACTATGATATCGTTGATGATGGGTATTGCCATTCCGATATGTGGCGATCTCGTTCGGCTCGATCCCTTTTTAAGTTGTGTCATAGGCGGTATTCTTGCCGGTACAGGTATCGGTATGGCGTTCGTACATAATGGCTCTACCGGTGGCACCGATATTGTAGCCGCGATGGTCAACAAATATACAAATGTCACAATAGGCCGAACGATGATTTACGTCGATATGTGCATCATCTCTTCTTCCTTCCTGTTGTTCCACCAAGTTGAGACTGTCGTTTACGGTTTCATTGTCCTCTTTATGAGTTCCTATATGGCAGACTTGATGATCAACTCCAACCGTCAGGCCGTGCAGTTTACAATCTTCTCGCGTCATTGGCAAGAAATTGCCACGGCTATCAATAATGAAGCCAAGCGCGGATGCACCGTCCTCAGCGGTATGGGCTGGTATAGCAAGGAAGAAGTTAAGGTGCTTCTTGTTATGTGCCGCAAGATTGAATCAGTCAATATATTCCGTATCATCAAGTCGATCGACCGCGATGCTTTCGTATCGCAAGCCAATGTCAACGGTGTGTATGGCAAGGGCTTCGACCAAGTAAAGGTCCGTATGAAACTTGAGAATACTACCACCAAGGCTCGCGTAGAGGAACGCTCTCTCGATGTCAAAAAGGCTGCCGATGAAGTCGCTTCGACCGGGCATCGGACTATCTGAAATTAATTCAACTGACATAATCCTGACAAATACGATATGACAAACTTACAAATCCGGGCAATTGCCGGTGCGGCCTATGTCGCAATAATCGTTGCTTGTATATTCCTTGGAGCCATACCTTATGCCGTTTTGATGTGTGCGTTCAGTTTGCTTGGCCTGAAGGAACTCAAAAATATGTTCGCATCAAAGTATGAATTAAGCGATAACACAAAGTTTTTCGACTATGCAGCCGTCTGCTTTGTCTACTTGCTCGTGATAATCTCATTCGGTGCAGGTTTTTCAAAATCAGGTACCACCTGTACCACAATTGCGATTGCAGCTCTTGTGCTATATACCCCGATACGCATAATCTTTGCAGTTTACGATAAGTCGAAAGATGCCGCAGCATCCGCAATGATTTCCATTGTCGGTCTCGTATATATTATCCTCCCGTTGTTTGCGCTGTCAATGTTCAGAGGCGTTAGCACCGGTTGGCTGATGTCCGATTTGAAGTACATACTGCTTGGTATGTTTATTTTCATTTGGCTCAACGACACGGGCGCTTACCTGTGCGGACGCACATGGGGCCGAACAAAACTCTGCGAACGACTTTCTCCGAAGAAGACTTGGGAAGGATTTGCCGGCGGTCTTGTAGTTACCGTTTTAGGCGCCGTTATCTACGGTCTTATCGTTGATGTAGCTCCGATTATGTATTGGGCTTCGTTCGGTTTCTTAGCAAGTATAATGGCAACATTCGGAGACCTCTTTGAAAGTCTGCTGAAACGCACTGCCGGCGTCAAAGATTCCGGAACTCTTATTCCGGGCCATGGCGGTATCCTCGATCGTATCGACTCGTTGCTGCTTGTAGCCTATGTACCCTTTATTCTGACTGTAATTTTCATCTTCTAATTCTCAATCACTACGTAGTGAACAGATTATCTGCCGCCCTATTTCTATCTGCTATTGTTCCTGCTGCTGTCTCGGCGCAGTCGCTTCGTGTAAATCAAATCGGTTATCTGGAGGACGACTTCAAGGTCGCCGTGTATATCGGCGATGCCGACCCCACGCAGTTGCAATTTGAACTGTCGTCGCCGGAATATGGCGTTAAGGCCGTCGACTCGGTCGTGATTACCGAAGCATGGGCGCCTAAAAAGTATGCGGCTCGCATATACTTCACATCCGCAATTGCAAAAGGCGATTATGCCCTGTCTGTCAAGTATAAAGGCTCTGTTGCGGAAGTTGCATCGCTTTACATCGGCGACGATGCTTACAGCCGGTATTCTCTCAATGAACTGCCGTTAATTTATTTGCGTCAGCAAAGATGCGGCTATAATCCCGTTCACAACGAGTGCTGCCACACAAATGACGGTGTGCTTGTCATGTCAGGCGACAATGACGGTAAGCACGTGGATGTGACAGGCGGTTGGCACGATGCATCCGATTATCTTCAGTATCTCACGACTTCAGCCAATACCGTATATCAAATGTTGTTCGCCTATCGTGAGAATCCCGGAATATGGGCCGATGAATATGATGCCCGTGGCCGTCGCGGTTCTAACGGCATCCCCGACATTCTCGATGAAGCCCGTTGGGGGCTCGAATGGATGGTGAAAATGAATCCTGACGACAGCACATACTACAATCAGATAGCAGATGACCGCGATCACCGTTATGTAGGTGTCCCGTCGGCCGACAATATTGATTACGGCTATGGAGTTGGCGGTGCACGTCCCATTTATCCTTGCATCGGTCATCCGGCCGGATTGAGCAAGTACAAAAACGAAAGCAGCGGTCTTGCCTCATCTGTCGGAAAATTTGCTTCGGCTTTCGGTCTCGGGAGCGAAGTGTTCGCGTCAATCGATTCAGATTTCGCTGATATGTTGTTGAAAAAATCTGCGGCTGCATTTGAAGTCGCTGCCGCCAATCCGGGCGCATGTCAGACCTGTTCAACAGTTTCGCCCTATTACTACGAGGAAGACAATTGGGCCGATGACATGGAACTTGCCGCAATCGCTCGCTGGCGAGCCACAAAAGACTCTCAGTATATCAAACGTGCTGTTGACTACGGTCGCCTCGAACCCGTGACACCATGGATGGGTGCCGATTCGGCACACCACTACCAGTGGTATCCGTTCGTCAACCTCGGGCACGCAGAGCTTGCACGTCTCGGCGCTAAAACAGGTCGCGAGTTCGAGCGCAATATGCGAAGCGGACTTCAACGAGTGGCGGATCGCGCAGGCAATAACGCTTTCAAAGTCGGCATTCCTTTCATATGGTGCTCCAACAATCTTGCCGTCGCACTTGTTACACAGGCGATGCTCTACCGCGAAACGACCGGCGATGATACTTATCGTGAACTCGAAACATCGATGCGCGATTGGCTCTTCGGTGTCAATCCATGGGGGCAGACGATGATTATCTTGCCCGACAATGTAGCCGCATCCTCTCCTGCCGACCCGCATTCGGCTATGACAAATATGTCGGTCAACGGTCGCCCCGGTCGTGACTACCTCATCGGAGGGCTTGTCGACGGTCCGGTTTACGCCAATATATTCAATTCGCTGTGGGGCGTCACTCTTCGCAATGAAGATCGCTTTGCCGATTACCAGAACGATATTGTGGTTTACCACGACGACTATAGCGACTACTCGACCAATGAGCCGACAATGGATGGCACGGCGTCCATGACTTTCATGCTCGGCCGCCTTTGCTCTCATAAATCGTTTAAATAATTTAAATCAGTTGGTCAATCTACTTTTTATGATTAATTTTGCTGAAAACAAATAAATAACACCTCATAACTATCATGGACAACCAGAAAGAACTCCTGACACAAGTTACAGCGAAAGCCGAAAAGTGGCTTTCCAACAGTTACGATGCTGAAACTCGTGCTGCCGTCAAGGCAATGCTCGAGTCTGATGATAAAACCGAACTCATCGAATCGTTCTATAAAGATCTTGAATTCGGTACGGGCGGCTTGCGCGGCATTATGGGCGCCGGCTCCAACCGTATGAACATCTACACCGTTGGCTCGGCTACTCAAGGTCTCGCCAACTATCTCAAAGAGGTATTTAAGGATCTGCCAGAAATCTCGGTAGTCGTGGGTCACGATGTCCGCAACAATTCTCGCAAGTTCGCAGAGATCGTTGCAGATATTTTCTCCGCCAACGGCATCAAGGTTTACCTCTTCGAAAACTTCCGCCCCACTCCCGAGTTGTCATTCGCTATCCGCAAACTCGGTTGCCAGAGCGGTGTGAATATCACAGCCTCGCACAACCCAAAGGAATACAACGGCTACAAGGCCTATTGGAGCGATGGCGCTCAGATTATCTCTCCGCACGACGTCAACATCATCGACCACGTGAACCGCATCAAGGATGTATCGGAAATAAAGTTCAACGGCGACAAGTCGAAGATCCAACTTATCGGTGAAGACATCGACAAAGCGTTCCTCGACGCTATCAAGACGCTGTCGCTCGATCCCGAAGTCATCAAGCGTCACGCCGACCTCAAGATTGTCTACACGCCTATCCACGGTACAGGTGTCAAACTCGTACCCGCTTCATTGAAGAACTATGGCTTCACCAACATCATCCATGTTCCCGAACAGGATGTGACATCAGGCGACTTCCCCACAGTAGTTTCGCCCAACCCCGAAGTGCCTTCGGCTATGGCAATGGCCATTGCTAAGGCTAAGGAAGTCAACGCCGATCTCGTTGTGGCATCCGACCCTGATGCCGACCGTATCGGCTGCGTCATCCGCGACAACCATGGCGAATATCAGCTCGTCAACGGCAACCAGATCGTGATGATTCTCCTCAACTACATCATGCTTCGCAATCGCCAGCTCAATCGTCTGAAAGGCGACGAGTTCATCGTCAAGACTATAGTTACAACCGAAACGATCAAGGCTATTGCCGAAAACAACGGCATCAAGATGTACGACAGCTACACCGGCTTCAAGTGGATTGCATCTGTTATCCGCGACCTCGAAGGCAAGGAACGCTACATCGGCGGTGGTGAAGAAAGCTACGGCTTCCTTGCCGAAGACTTCGCTCGCGACAAGGACTCTGTTTCGGCAATCTCGTTGATGGCAGAAATCTGTGCATGGGCCAAAGATCAGGGCATGGACTTCAACGAAATGTTGCAGGACATCTATCTGAAGAACGGCTACTCGCACGAAGAAGGCATCTCTGTAGTTCGCACGGGCCGCACCGGTGCACAGGAAATCGCTCAGATGATGGTCGACTATCGTAATAACTCTCCCAAGTCTCTCGGTGGCAGCAAGGTCGTTACAATCAAGGACTATCAGGCTCTCACCGCAACCGATGTCGAGACCGGCAAAGTCACCAAGCTCGACTTCCCCGCTACAAGCAACGTCCTCCAGTTCTTCACGGCCGACGGCTCGAAAGTATCGGTTCGCCCCTCCGGCACGGAACCCAAGATCAAGTTCTACATTGAAGTTCACGACAAGATGGCTTCCAAGGATGATTATGACCGTTGCAACAAAGATGCCGCTGTCAAGATCGAGGCTATCAAGAAAGATCTCGGTATCTAACTTTTAATTAATGATATGACGCATAATGCATGGTTCACCACCGCGTGAATTGTGCATTATGTTTTGAAATGCGAAATGGATATACTCTACGAAGATAACCACATAATTATCGTAAACAAATGCCCGGGTGAAATCGTGCAAGGTGACAAGACCGGCGATGAACCGCTGGTCGAGACGTTAAAGCGCTATATTAAGGAACGCGACTGTAAGCCCGGCAATGTGTTTATGGGCGTCGTTCATCGGCTCGACCGCCCTGTTGGCGGTGTGGTCATCTTTGCCAAGACATCCAAAGCGTTGTCACGTCTCAACGAAATGCTGCGTCTCGGCCAAATCCACAAGACCTATTGGGCGCTGACCCGTGGTGTCCCTGAAAAGGACGAAGCGACATTGACACACTACATCACGACTGTCGAACGTCTGTCTCTTATACACATCTGACGCTGCC
>CALKKU010000045.1 GCA_937995285.1 uncultured Bacteroidales bacterium
CTTTTCGGCGGGCTCGGAGTTATCGGAGTTCTCAGAGCGCTCGGAGTTCTCGGCTTTTTCGACTTTCTCCGAGAGCTCGGAGCTCTCGGAGGGCTCAGAGTTTTCTGAAGGCTCCGATGATTGCGGCTGAGCTGCTGCTTGCTCTTGTGCAGCGGCCTCGGCGGCCTTTGCGGCTTCAATGTCTTTCTTCGACGGGCGTCCGCGGCGGCGCTTTGGTGCCGCAGGTGCTTCTTGGGTGGGTGCAGCGGCCGTGTTGTCGGCAGCCGGTGCATTGTTTTCGGCTTTTTTGGAGTTCTCAGAGTTCTCGGAGATCTCCGATGCTTGCGGCTGAGCGGCGGCTTGCTCCTGTGCTGCGGGCTTGGCTGCGGGCTGCTTTTTCTTGCGGCCGCGGCTCTTGGGCTCGCCTTTTTCTTCGGCACGGCGCTTCTGCTCGGCGGCGCGTGATGCGGCGCCGGCGATGGCTTGCTCGTCGAGTATTTGGTAAATAAGTTCTTGTTTCTGCGACAGATTGATTTTCTTGAGTCCCAACGACTCGGCGACCTGCTTGAGGTCGGCATCATTCATCGCATCGAGGTCGGTAATGCTATACATAAATCTGTTATACCCATCGGCGGCGTCGAATCGCATCAGCGATCTTCGCGCTCCGGTAGACTAATATAAATTATGGCTGTGGAATGTTGATGCGGCGGCTTGTGAGAAAAGAGGATGTGTTAGGTATGACGCCGTCCGCCATCGTTTTGTGGTGCAAAGTTACTATATTCTTTCGATATAACAATGTGCTGCGGCGAAAAGTTAATGATATTGATGAAAAAATCGGTGATGCGGTGAACTTTTGCCGACAAACTTTTGTACCTTTGTTGTACTGTATATTATTAATGAGAATTGTATGAAAGGACGCACACTGTTTTTGACAGCAATCCCTACGCTGGCGGTTGCCGTGATTATGCTCATTACATATAATAAGATATTGTCGGAGGGCGTGGTTATCGCCGCAGGCATATTGTTTATGTTGATGGGTGTACTGAATGTAATATCCTACGAGGGCGATCGCCGTCGCGGTAATGTGAAGCCGAGCGTGTGGGCGGCCGTGTTGAGCCGCCTGACGAGTGCCGCGGCTATAATATTGGGCTTGTCGATGGTAGTGTTCCGCGACACGTTCACATCAATGGTGCCGTTTATCTTCGGTATGTTGGCTTGCTTTGGTGCGCTGCATCAACTGTATCTGTTGGCGCGCGGCAGTTGGCCGGTGAAGCTTCCCGTGTGGCTCTACGCGGCTCCGGTGGCGTTGGTTGGCTGTGCCACATATCTCTTTATGGCGGATGTGGAAGCCGATGATGCCGATGCGGCGATAATGCTGACAACGGCAATCGCTTTGGCCGTGTTCGGCGTGGCTACTGTGATAGAAGCGTGGCTGATGCGTGCGGCGGGTCGCAAGTCGGCGGCTGCGGCTGCCGGAGCCGCAGCAATCGGCGCATCGAGCGTGCAGCAGCCTCGTGCGCTCGACAATAACGACAATTGACCGGCGGCTCGATGCGGACGGCGATACCGATGATAGAGCCGGCTCGGAATGGGGTAAAATTTGCTAAAAATGTCAATAATTCAACGATTTATTATTGTCAATTCAAAAAAAATCACGATATTTGCATCCGCAAAACGGCTCTGAGTATTTTCAACCATACGCGGCGCCGGTGATACAGCGCAATTTTTACCTACAAACAGTAAAAGATATAAAACGACAATGACAAAGACAGACATCGTTAACGAGATTTCAAAGTCGACCGGTATTGAGAAGGCTCTCGTACTTGAAACCCTCGAAAAGTTCATGGTAGTAGTGAAGGATTCACTTGCCGGCGGCGAAAACGTATATCTCCGCGGCTTCGGTTCGTTCATCGTGAAGACACGCAGCGAAAAGACAGCCCGCAACATCTCAAAGAATACAACAATCATCATCCCCGAACACAAGATTCCCGCTTTCAAGCCCGCAAAGGTGTTTATGGAAGATGTAAAGAAGTGCTAATAACTTCACATCAGCTCCCCTCTCGAAATCAGTTCATTTAAAATATTAACCATTTAAACTTACGCCACAATGCCCAGCGGAAAAAAACGTAAAGGCCACAAGATGGCTACACACAAGCGTAAAAAACGCCTTCGCATGAATCGTCATAAGAAAAAGAAGTAACAAATTGCTGACGCCTATCGGCTCAATGCAAGTTGTGAATTTTATGACAACAATGCACGTTACAAAGGATCAAACGCAGCAAACGGCATCGGCACACCGACGGTCACGCACCGCGGCACGCTTGGCCGTCACTGAAAGTTTGTTCCTTTGTGCTTTTTAAGGCCTCTCTCCACAGATTGTATTAACGCATCCATTACACACCAACCTGCCACATGAAAAGTGAACTTATCGTAGACGTAAAGCCGTCGGAGGTGTCGTTCGGACTTCTGGAGGACTCGCGATTGATGTCCTTGCAGAAAGAAGCCCGCAACATAGCCTACGCGGTCGGCGACATCTACCTGGCCAAGGTGAAGAAACTTATGCCGGGACTGAATGCCGCGTTTGTGAATGTGGGTTATGAGAAGGATGCATTCCTCCATTATTTGGATCTTGGTTCTCACTTTGCCTCTTATGAGGCTTACCTCTCCCAACTCCTTGGCAGCGACCGCCGTAAGGTTCCTGACATCGAGAAAATGAATTTATTGCCCGACATCAATAAGGACGGTGCAATTTCCGAAACGCTGAAGCAAGGGCAGGAGCTCCTTGTGCAGATAGTGAAAGAGCCTATCTCGACCAAGGGTCCGCGACTGACAACGGAAATATCGTTCACCGGCCGATTTATGGTGCTGATACCGTTCAGCGACAAGGTGTCGATCTCGCAGAAGATAAAGTCGACCGAAGAAAAAATGCGCTTGCGCCAACTCATCGAGAGTATCAAGCCTCGCAATTTCGGCGTGATAGTTCGTACGTCGGCCGAAGGCAAGCGTGTGGCCGAACTCATCAATGAGATGAAGACACTCGTCGAGTGCTGGAACTCGACTGTGGCGAAGGCTCAGAAGGCTACCGCGCCGTCGCTTATCTTCGAGGAAGAAAGCCGCGTGGTGGGTATGCTGCGCGACGTGTTCAGCCCGTCGTTCGAGGCTATCCATGTCAATGACAAGGATACATGGCAGCAGATACGCAAGTACGTACAGCTTATCGCTCCCGAGCGCGCCGATATTGTCACACTCTACGAAAGGGACGAGCCTATATTCGACCACTTCGCCGTGACGCGACAGATAAAGTCGTCGTTCGGCAAGACCGTGTCGTTCCGCTCCGGTGCATACATCATCATCGAGAGCACGGAAGCACTGCATGTGATTGATGTCAATTCGGGCAACCGTTCGCGAGGCACGACAGATCAGGAGAGCAATGCTCTCGAAGTGAACTTGCGTGCGGCCGACGAGATTGCGCGCCAATTGCGTCTGCGCGATATGGGCGGCATCATCGTGGTGGACTTTATAGATATGAACAAGGGCGAGCATCGCCAGCAACTCTATGAGCACATGCGCGAAGTCATGGCTAATGACCGCGCCCGGCACAATATACTGCCGTTAAGTAAGTTCGGCTTGATGCAGATCACGCGCCAACGTGTGCGCCCGGCTCTCGACATCACCACCACCGAGAAGTGCCCGTCGTGCTTCGGCAAGGGCGAAGTGCAGCCGTCGTTGCTGTTCACCGACACGCTTTACGAGAAACTCGAATATCTCGTGAAGACGCTCAATGTGAAAAACTTTATTATGTACATACATCCGTACGTCGATGCCTACATCAAACGCGGATTGTTTACGTCGCTTTACGGCAAGTGGCGTCGCAGCCTCGGGCGCACTTTCAAGATTTTGCCTGACGAGTCGTTGGCCTATCTCGAATACAGAGTCCTCGATGCTCAGCGCAATGAAATCGACCTGAAGGCTGAGAAAGATATGAATGCTTCGTCGGCCGAGAAGGTCAAGAACAAGGCCAAGAATCGCGGTGCCGATGGCGCCGAAGGCGGCGAAGAACTCGAAACCGAGCCGGCTCCGGCCAAGCCCGTGAACTGTCTCTTATACACATCTGACGCTGCCG
>CALKKU010000046.1 GCA_937995285.1 uncultured Bacteroidales bacterium
GCCCCATAATTCTCGAACGTGGTAAAGATGTGGACACACGCAAACGCGACATGGCCACCCTATGCCGCGAAGGTAAAGTTGATCCCGATTCCAACTACTGCTTCGGCGAAGGCGGAGCGGGTGCGTATTCCGACGGCAAACTCTACACACGCAGCACCAAGCGCGGCCCGGTCGACAAGGTGCTTCAGATATTTCACAGCCACGGCGCACAGGACAATATTCTGATTGACGCACATCCTCACATCGGCACCGACCGCTTGCCGGGAATTATCAAAGCGATGCGATGCTCCATCATCGAACACGGAGGCGAAGTACACTTCAATTCGCGTGTCACCGATCTCGTGACCGATGAAACCGGTGCCGTAAGCGGCGCTGTGACCGCCGACGGCAACCGTTATAACGGTCCGGTAATATTAGCCACCGGGCACTCGGCTCGCGACGTATATCGTATGCTCGAACGCTGCGGCATCGCAATGGAACCGAAGGGTATCGCCGTAGGCGTCAGACTTGAGCATCCGCAAAAACTTATAGACAGCATTCAATACCACTCGCCTGCAGGCCGTGGCAAGTTTCTGCCGCCGGCCGAATACTCGATGCTTACACGCGTCGACGGTCGTGCCGTATACTCGTTCTGTATGTGCCCGGGCGGTGTGATTATCCCCGCCGCGAGCGAACCCGGACAACTCGTCGTCAATGGTATGTCGCCTTCAAATCGCGGTACGCAGTGGTCCAATTCGGGCATGGTCGTGGAGATTCTTCCTGAGGACTTGCCCGAATATGACAAGTACGGTGTACTGAAGATGATGCAGTTCCAAAGCGATGTGGAGGAGCGTTTTTTTCACGCCGCCGGCGACAGCCAGACTGCTCCCGCACAGCGCATGACCGACTTCGTCAACTCGCGTGACTCGTCATCGCTGCCACGCACATCTTACGCTCCGGGCATCATCCCCGGGCGTATAGACAAGATACTGCCCAAGTTCATCTCGCGACGTCTGCGAGAAGGATTCAAGGTATTCGGACGCAATGCTCGCGGATTCCTGAGCAACGAAGCTATCCTTATCGGCCCGGAGACGCGCACATCTGCACCTGTGCGCGTGCCGCGCGACACCGCGACGCGTATGCACGTATCAGTCGCGGGATTGTACCCTGTTGGCGAAGGCGCAGGCTATGCCGGAGGCATCGTATCAGCCGCAATCGACGGCATCAACACCGCTCGCACACTGGCTGCAAGTTTACTTCAGAATGCCTGACGCTGCGCCCGAAGCCTGATATGCTTCATTCTCGGCACTCACTTTCTTACCGAAGCCGAATGTGTAGGTTGCAGATACTTGAAAGAATCCTGAAAAGCTGCTGCTGTAAATATATCTTTCGGAATCATAATACGTGCTGTTCATCGTTCCTGTTCCACGATACGAACCGTATCTGAAAAAGTTTCTTGCGTAGAGCCGCAGATTCCAATGTTTGTCGCTCCAGCCGACTTGGAATGTATATGAATCGCGCAACGCCAGCCATATTCCCACCATACATCCGTCGGCATAACCTTCCGGCGAAGTATATGTCGCGCCGAAATAAACATTGTCAAGGTAATAGTATGCGGCGACAGATGCAGTGAGTTTCGACTTCGTCCAATTATACGGTGCTCCGTTGTGAACATGGTCCACATAGCATGTTGCACCGAACTGCAATTTGTTGTCGAAGAAACGGCCTGAACCTTGCACGCCATACTGCCATTGCGAGTAACCGCCGAGAGGCTGCTTGATTGTACGTATAACTCCGGTCGAATTTGCTTCATAGTCGTAAACATAGCGGTTGTCAACAATCCAAGCCGAGCCGAAGGCTGAGAAGCTGAATCGATTATTCGGAATCAGCATATAACTACCCTCAATCTCATATGAATTAAAAGGCACGAGTGCCGGATTACCTGTATAACTCATCAACGGATATGACTGAATGACAGCGGCACTTCGATAACTTGACGAGGGTATGGACTTGCCGTATTTAAAGTCTATCGAAATCGAGTTCCGGATATTGAACGCATATTGCAATGAGGCATTTGCCCATGGAGCAGTTGAACTCTCTGAAATCGAGCCATACTCGGATTTATCCCAATGCAGTCCTACGCCTGCCGTACCGTAGAACTTATCATCCGAATATGAATAATTCACACCGGGACCGACACGATACGTCCGCGATCTGTCCGACACTGACGACGAACCTGAATAACACGTACGATTCTGAAGGAAACGCCCCTGACACATTGCCTTCAGCGTTCCTACTTGGCCAAACGAATGCGTAAAGGCTATGTCGCCGCTCGCCTGATGAGAATTATCTACAGCACCGTTGACAATAGCATCCAACCCGACCTCATCGTACGTTGAGGTCTGATTGGTATGGGTATAGGCATAGTGCGGATTGAAAGTGATTGAATTGCCGTGAGGCAACGTTGCATACCAATAGCCGCTGTACACCAATGAGTTGATACGATTGGACGACTGCGATGAATATTCGGTCGACTTAAAATCCTCCGGAGTATACGTCACCGAGCCTGCCGTGTAGTACCGTGGCGCATGATCAAAGTCGGCTGTAATCATATTGCTCAGCGTTACATTATCGGTGCGATAAAGCGCCTTCATCGATGTCCAACTGCCATTCTTGCGACGCTTGGATTCATCGACTGTCGAAGTCCGCACAAACTCTTTTATGGAACCGTCGAGTTGAGGGAGTCGAAATGTTTCCCTCGTATCATCATAAGTCTTTCGGTCGTCCATATAAAACAAGCCGCCCGCCCAGTCGAATGTCATTCGTTTGTAAGCGAATTTTGCATAGCCGTTGAATTGCCGGGAAAGGACAAAGTTGTCATAATACAGCCCTTTCACATATCCACCGTACTCGTATTTCTGCAATATAAAATTAATCACGTGAGCCTTACCCTGAAAACGCGGATCACTCGGATAGTCGTAGTACTCGACTCGCCTCACGTCGTCGGGATTGACACCGGTAAGTTCATTGTCGCCGGCGGGCACAAAGTCGATAAACATTTCCACAGGTTGCCCGTTAGCTGTCATGATCTTTTCGCCGGTACGCAGCTGCGGTATAGCCATTCTATTGATAAGATCCTGCGCTGTCTGCGAAGCATTTTTCTGCTTGTTTGTGGGCAGATATACCGACTTGTCTGCATACAATCGCGCATAGTCAGCCGTTACGGTCACCGTACCGAGATTAACAGGGTATTCTTCCATCACTACATCGCCGACATTAAAACATTGCAACTGCTGGTATTTTGTTCTGTAGCCCAAACAAGTCATCTTAGCGACAACGCCGGCATGGTCGCACGGAATCTGAAAGCGACCGCCACCGTCAGTCACACCGTAAGTAATCACTGTAGAATCATTCGGATTAAGCAGCATCACAGTTGCTGCGGCAACAGGTTCACCGTCTCGCCCCGACAAACGGCCGAAATAAGAGTATCTGCCGTGCTGCAATGCTTCGACATATATGTTGTTCCCTTTACAAATTACAGATATAGGATTCACGCCGACAATGCTTCTTACAGCAGTATAGGCATCGTCTGTACTGACCCGTGCGGTGGTTCGATAATTGTCGAGTTCCGCATAGATAAAACTCAATCGAAGGTCATGATGATCGCGCCCAATCCGAACAAGGGCTTCCGATACAGGCGTATTGTTAAAGGTGTAGTCATACTTGGCGGCGCTGACCGTCATGAGAGGCATTATCGCCACAAGCATAGAGGTAATTCTATTCATAATCAGTCTATTGTCAGTACGTTGCCGTCGACACGTATGTTTATCTGCTCAAATGTATTGAGTTGCTCTATCGTCTCTTCGAGCGACAGCGTCGGATCGAGGAGATAGTAGAGATGCAATTCCGCAACCTTTGGATTCCGAATTTGCGATTGCACTCCATACACCGCATCAACTGATTTCATAATCTCAGCCAATGACGCATTTTCAAAAAGTACAGGAGTCTGTGCGACAATAACTGTATCAGTTGCGACAACTGCCGTATCAGCCACAGCAACCGCCGGCTCTGTTTGATGAGCATCTTTCGACACAGTTTGGTCAATATTAGGGTTGTTGTCAACCACAGCTACCTTTACAGCGAAACCGACAGCCACAGCAAAAAGAGCCACGACAAGAAATGCAGCCACCGATGCCACACGGCCACTCAGCCACAAAAAGTGAAACCCGCGACGAGATCTTGCGGCGCTGAATGTCTTCCATTCCGCCTCAACATCGACTTCTCTATGCGCATCCACTGATGTCTGTGTCTTGCACAGCAGATTATAGATCTCACGCGTTTCCTTATCGGCAAGGATTTCAGCCAAACGTTCCGATGAATACTCTTCGGGATGTTCGATAATATCAAACACAATGTCGTATTTATCCATTCTCATTCAGATTTTTACGAATTATTTCCAATGCATGACGAAGGTGTTTGAACACAGCTGTCTGGCTTATACCCATCTCGGCGGCGACCTCGGCAAACTTCAGTCCGCAGTAGAAGCGAAGTTCCACCACTCGGCGACATGGTTCGGGCAGGCGACTGCCTACTATCGAAGAAATGCCGGTTATTGTAGCCTCATCGGGCCAATCTTCACCGTCATATACCTCATTGTCGAGAAACAAACCTTTTGCGATACGCTCGTGAATACCGGCATCTCGTATCATATTCAGACAGCGATTGCGCACGGCACGCAGTAGGTAAGCCTCAGTCGGTAATATGCTCGAATCAGAGTGAAGACACGTATCGAACACATCGTGGACTATGTCGCGAGCCGCATCATCGTCGTGCAACAACGCTGCGGCAAGGCGATACATCCGCCCGTAATGCGCTTTAAAAAGCCGTTCAATGTCATTTACATTCGCCATACATCTATAAGACACACGACATTCGATTTACTAAACCCAAATATAGGATAAAAAAGAAAACGGCCGACTCAGAAAGAGTCTGCCGTTCAATCATTGTTGCCTTGGAAGGATTCGAACCCTCACAGGCGGAACCAGAATCCGACGTGCTACCATTACACCACAAGGCAATTTTGCAAGTCTGCGTTGTTTCGCTTTTGCGAGTGCAAAGTTATATACAATTTTTGAATTGACAAACTTTTCAGGCAATTTTTTCAACAAAACTTGCAAAAATTATTTTTAGCCGCACTTTGACGTGCCGCAATTGGTGCAAATCAGACATCCTTCCTGGTAAACCAAGGTTTCCTGACCGCAGTTTGGGCACTTCTGTCCGCCGGCAACAGTGCCGTTGGGCAGATACTTCTTCAAAGCGCGTTCAACACCCATCTTCCAGGTGTTGATCGACTGCGAATCAAGTTCAAGTCCACCGACGAGTTTCAGCACCTGATCGATAGGCATACCATAGCGCAGCACACCGGAGATGAGTTTTGCATAGTTCCAATATTCGGGGTTGAATTTGTCCGAAAGGCCTTCAATGGTCGTCTTATAGCCGCGTTTGTTCACGAACTGGAAGTCGTATCGCTTCACGCCGTCAGGCCCGACCGCCTTGATGATCTTGCCGTGGGTGACCGACTTCGGACAGAATATGCCGTCATCGTCATCGGCCAAGCCGGTGAATATCTCATAGGGCTTGCCGTTCATAAGGCCCACGAATGCGATCCACTTTTCCTTGTTGTTCTGGAAGCGCACCACATCCGCTTCGAGTTCAATGGGGCGCTTGCCCACATGGTGCTCGTGAAATCCTTCGGCAGTCGGTTCGGGAGCAGGTTCGGTCTTCTCTTTTTTCTTGCTGCTCTCCATTGCCACAAGAACGCCCGAGCGGCAGCCGTCGCGATATACGGTACATCCCTTGCAACCCGATTTCCATGCTTCGAGGTAGAGCTTGTTGACAACATCCTCGCTCACATCGCCCGGCAGGTTGATTGTGACCGAGATGGAGTGGTCGACCCACTTCTGCACCCTACCCTGCATGTGAACCTTTTCGAGCCAATCGATTTCGTTGGCCGTAGCACCCGCATAGGGCGAACGAGCCACCAACGCGTCAATTTCTTCCTGCGTATAGTCATCCTTCACTTCAATGCCCTGCACCTTCATCCAATCGATAAAGCGAGGATGATATACGATGTATTCTTCAAAGGCATCGCCCGTTTCGTCGACAAAGGCCACTTTGACGTCGGGGTCGCCGGGATTGACTTTGCGACGGCGCTTGTAGACGGGCATAAACACAGGCTCGATACCCGAAGTCGTACGTGTCATCAGTGATGTAGTGCCGGTAGGAGCAATAGTGAGGCAAGCGATGTTGCGACGACCGTACTTCAGCATATCCTGATAGAGTTCGTGATCGGCAGCAGCTATACGCTTCATAAACGGGTTGCTCTCCTCACGGCAAGCATCGAAGATTTCAAATGCACCGCGCGTGCGAGCCATTTCCACCGACGAACGGTATGCTGCCAACGCAAGCGTACGGTGAACATTCTCGGAGAATTCCGTCGCCTCGGGAGTGCCGTACTTATAGCCGAGCGCGGCAAGCATATCACCTTCGGCTGTCGTACCTACGCCGGTACGACGACCCTTGCCGGTTTTGTTCTTAATCTTCGTCCAGAGGTTGCGTTCCACAGCCTTGACTTCTTCCGTTTCGGGGTCGCTGTCAATCTTATTCAGAATGAGGTCGATCTTCTCCATTTCGAGGTCGATAATATCGTCCATGATGCGCTGCGCTTTGGCGATATGCTTCTTGAAGAGGTCGAAATCGAAATAGGCCTTGTCGGTGAACGGATTTACTACATAACTGTAAAGGTTCACGGCGAGAAGACGGCAACTGTCGTATGGGCACAGAGGAATCTCGCCGCACGGGTTGGTCGAAATGGTCTTAAAACCGAGGTCGGCATAGCAATCCGGCAGTGATTCACGTGTGATTGTATCCCAAAAGAGGACGCCGGGTTCTGCCGATTTCCATGCGTTGTGGATAATCTTTGCCCACAGGGCGGCAGCGTCGATCTCTTTCTTTACTTTCGGCTCAGCTGAATCGACCGGGAACTGCTGTGTGTACTTGGCTCCGGCTTCGGCAGCTTTCATGAAGTCGTCGTCAATACGCACCGACACGTTCGCCCCCGTGACCTTGCCTTCGACCATCTTTGCATCGATAAATGCTTCCGCCTCGGGATGCTTGATTGATACGGTCATCATCAAAGCACCGCGGCGACCGTCCTGAGCCACTTCGCGAGTCGAATTGGAATAGCGCTCCATAAACGGCACAAGGCCTGTCGACGTGAGTGCCGAATTTTTAACGGCACTGCCGCGCGGACGAATATGCGACAGATCATGGCCGACGCCGCCGCGACGCTTCATCAGCTGCACCTGTTCCTCATCGATGCGGATAATTCCACCGTACGAATCAGGGGCGCCGTCGAGACCGATGACGAAACAATTCGACAGCGAGCCGACCTGAAAGTCATTGCCAATACCGGTCATAGGACTGCCCTGAGGAACTATATAGCGGAAGTTGCGCATGAGGTCGAACACCTCATCATGCGACATCGGGTCGGGGTACTTGTTCTCTATGCGAACTATTTCCGACGCAATACGGTGGTGCATATCGTCGGGCGTAAGTTCATATATATTGCCGAAAGAATCTTTCAGCGCATATTTGTTGGCCCACACGCGCGCGGCGAGTTCATCGCCGCCGAAATATTCTTTCGATGCGCGATAGGCTTCATCAAATGTATAAGTTTTTCGTTCCACGGTAGTAAAGTAGTTTTGCCGGCAAAGATACTACATTTTACATTCGTTGTCAAAAGATTTAACATCAAACTGTGTGTCGTGTTGAAAAGTTTTCCAGCACAACAACCATTCAACTATAAATCAACTTATTACACATTCCATCATTAATAAATGTTTTCAAAAAATATAAATTATCCGCGGCCACGTTCGGCCGTATATATTATTATTGTGTAACTTTGCAGTCGATAACTCAACGACTAATGAATCATTCCGAATATTTCAGCAATCGCGGCACTGTGCGCTGCTACACTGCCGACACAATCAGCCTCGACAACATCAAGCGTATGCTTGGCGACGCATCGCATGCACCCAACACGGGCAATATGCAATGGTATAGCGTCATAGTCACACAGGACTCAGAGGCAAAACAACGCCTTGCACCAGCGCACTTCAACCAACCGTCGGTAACAGGAGCGGCAGCTGTACTAACATTCTGCATCGACCTGCGCCGCTTCGAACATTGGTGCCGATTGAGCGAAGCCAAGCCCGGCTTCGATAACTTTCAATCGTTCATTGCCGCAATAATCGACACGACAATATTCGCTCAGCAATTTGTCACTATGGCAGAAATGAACGGCTACGGAACTTGCTACCTCGGCACTACCACTTACAACGCTCCGCAGATTGCCGAAGCCCTCGCCCTACCTGAGCGCGTGATTCCCGTAACTACCGTCACCGTAGGAGTACCCGCCCAACCGGCATCACCGTCGTGGCGATTGCCTGTCGATATGATTGTTCACAGCGAACGATATCACGACGCATCGGATATCGCTATCCACGAAGCATATGCCACGCTCGAAGCAGACCAAATATCAGCCCGATTCATCGCCGAGAATAACAAGAAGACGCTCGCGCAGGTATTTACCGACGTGCGCTATCCGGCTGAATCGGCCGAATATTTCTCGAAAGTTTACTACGATATGTTGGCCGAGAACGGCTTTACAAGGCATTAATCAGCAGATACACAATTTCATCTATGACACTTAAACGAATATTCATCACATCGGTCTGCTCGCTAATGCTTGCCACAGCCTCACCTGCGCAGGAGACACAAGCACAAGCCACACCTCAACCGGCCTCGATTAATTACATTCCCGAAATCCACGGCGTAATACGCGCTCGCTGGCTGATTGACACCGACGGCGGCCTCAACCGCTTTCAGGTGCGCAACGCCCGCCTCAGCGCCGGCGGCCGAGTTGCCAAGCCGGTCGACTACTATATGCAAATTGACTTTTGCAACTCCGGCAAAATTCAATTCCTCGACGCGTGGGCACGAGTTGCAATAATTCCCGAACTCAAAATCAAAGCCGGTCAATATCGTATTCCGTTTGGTGTAGACCCGTTCCGTGGACCGGCCAACTATATATTTGCCAACCGCTCGTTCATCGGCCGCGACATCGACAACATACGTGCCGTAGGCGTTATGGCCGAATACGATTTCTCCCAATTTCCCCTTACACTCCAAGGCGGCATATTCAACCCGACCGTCATCACCGATCAATCGACGTCTACCAAAGAAAAAGTATGGGCAGCCAAGGCTATTGTAAAACTCGGCGATTTCTCGCTCTCGGGCAGTTTTCAATCAATCTTTCCCGATTCAATACGAATCAATATGGCCGATGCGGCAATCACATATCGCAAAGGCCGCTGGACTGCCGAAGCCGAATACATGTATCAGCACTACACCAACGACACCTACAAGCCCTGCCACGCCTACAATGCATATGTCAACTACGCAATGCCGGTGAAGTTGGGCATATTCAACACGCTGTCGTTTCAGGGACGATTCGACGGCTCCACGAGCCACTCCAACGGCAAACGCAACACAGAGGGACTCCTCACCGAAACAAATCCGAATCGCAAACGCATCACCGTGGGTTCGATGCTTACCTACAACTTCAAGCGCCTGCGTTGCGACTTCCGCGTGAATTATGAAAAATTTTTCTACGACAAAGGCCAGGTCGTGCCCGACGAACGCGGCGACCGCTTCACGGCCGAACTTGTCGTAGCATTCTAAACAATACACGACCTTATTATGAAACTCGTATCATGGAATGTCAACGGCCTCCGCGCCGTAGTGGGCAAAGGCTTTGACGACATTTTCAAATCATTCGACGCCGATGCCGTGTGCCTGCAAGAAACAAAAATGCAAGCCGGACAGCTCGACTTGCAATTCGACACGTACGAATCATTCTTCAACTACGCCGTACGCAAAGGTTACTCGGGCACGGCGATATACAGCCGCATACCCGTGCAATCGGCCGCGCTCGGCATAGGCATTGACGGACACGATCAGGAAGGCCGCGTCATCACGCTCGACCTTGGCAAAGCATACCTTGTGAATGTCTACACCCCGAACAGCCAGACAGAACTTGCTCGCCTCGATTATCGCATGGAATGGGAACGCGACTTTGCCGAATACGTACATCGGCTCGATACGAAAAAGCCGGTAATCATCTGCGGCGACCTCAACGTGGCACACACTGAGATAGACCTCTCCAATCCGAAAGGCAATCGCAACAACCCCGGCTTCACCGATCAGGAACGCGGAGCATTCGACCGACTGCTTGCCAACGGTTTTGTCGACACATATCGACTGCTTCATCCCGACACGACCGGCGTCTACTCATGGTGGAGTTATCGCTTCAATAGCCGCGCCAAGAACATCGGTTGGCGTATCGACTACTTCCTTGTGTCGGAACGCATAGCAAAGAACGTAACGAAGGCAGAAATCCTCACCGATGTATTCGGTTCGGATCACTGCCCCGTATCAGTGACATTGGATTTATAACAAGCCTGTTATACCAGCATTTCCGAAGCGACTTTCTGCGCGGCATCCGCGCCGAGGGTCGCTTCTACTATTGCAAGGCCGAATGCTATCGACGATGACGGACCGTTGCCGGTAATCACATTGCCGGCAACGACTACACGAGCAGCTTCCGGCGTAGCACCGCCTGCGACGAGAGCGTTTTCAAAACCGGGATAGCACGTAGCCTTACGACCGGCGAGCAGTCCGAGCGGAGCGAGCACTACTGCCGGCGAAGCGCAGATGGCGGCAATTCGTCCGCCTGTGGCCGTATGAGCCTTGAGGGCCTCGGCGAGCGGCGCGTGGTTTACGAGATTATCGGCACCGGGAAGTCCGCCGGGACAGATAAGCCATTCTGCATCCTTGCAATCGATCTGCGACATAGTGCAGTCGGCGTTGACAACAATTCCGTGTGCGCCTTCAACTTGAAGCGTGTCATAAATAGAAACAAGTACGGCATTGATGCCGGCTCGACGCAGGACATCGGCTGTCGCCAAGGCTTCGATTTCTTCAAAGCCGGTAGCGAGGAAAATATAAGATTGTTTCATAGCCATAAAATTACTTTGATGTTTTCTATCTGCAAAAATAACACTTCGACGGCGTCAATTCCAACTTCCGAGCAATAATTTTTGTTATCTTTGCGAATAAAAATTTTTGACTATGGAACTCAACGAACAAATCCCGTCATTTTTAGGCTATAACATCGAGGGAACGGAAGTACACGCAGAAGAACTTCCGGGCGCACTCATCGTATATTTCTATCCGAAGGACAATACGCCCGGTTGCACGGCCGAAGCCTGCTCGCTGCGCGACGGATATGAAAGTCTCATCAACAAAGGATTTACTGTAATCGGCATCAGCAAAGACAGCGCCGCAAGTCACAGTCGCTTTGCAGAAAAGCATTCTCTGCCTTTTATGCTGTTGAGCGACCCCGACGGCTGTGTGTGCGAATCGTTCGGCGTATGGCAAAAGAAGAAAATGGCAGGCCGCGAATACATGGGCATCGTGCGCACCACATTCGTCACCGATGCCAACCATACCATCTCTCACATCATCAACAAAGTCGACACCAAGAACGCCGCCGCACAGTTGCTGGATGTTGTGAAAGACTCGTAACTGACATTACCGGTCAATCCACTCTTTGAGTAACGCCGAACGCTCCTTGCTCACGATCACATCCTCATCGCGATAACCTTTGAGTTTGACCGAAAGTTTGCGATTGAAGTGGAACGAGAGGCGCTCTATGCTGTCGATACTGATTATACACTGACGGTTGGCACGGAAAAATCGTGCCGGATCGAGCATCGTTTCAATATCATTGAGCGAGTAATTGAGCACCTCCGATTTACCGTTGCTCATATATGCTCGCGTTATTCCGTTGTCCGTGGTGATATGACTGATATCGCTCACGTTAAGCACCGTATAGCCGTCGTAGGTCTGAACGAGGAAATGCTCGCGCCGGCCCTGCTTGGCAAGCCCTAACGAGGCTATCAGTCCGACATAGTTCGGCTCTGTATCCTCGGCGGTAGTCAGTTTCTTTGCTTTATTGACGGCTTCGAGCAATTCGGCAGGGTCTACGGGCTTTAGTATATATGCAACGCCATTGCTTCGAAATGCTTCAAGTGCATACTCGTTGTAGGCGGTTGTGAATACAACAGGCACTTGCGGCTGTCGCTGAATGAAGGCTTCAAAAACGTCGCCGTCATCCAACCGTATATCGGCAAATATGATGTCATAGACTTTGTCGCCTTCAAGCACGTCGACTACATCGCTCACACTCGTTATCGGTCCTTCAATTTCAAAACTCGGATCAATATTTTCAAGCAGTCGCTTCAAACGTGTGAAGCTTCTCTCCTCGTCTTCTATAATCAATATTTTCATCAGCTTCAGGTGATTTTCAATGTTTTAGACCTACTTTTTAATCATGGGTAGTCTGACCTCGAAATCATCACGGGTTTCCACCACCACGGGATGCAGTCCGAGCAATCCATACCGGTCATACAGATTCTTCAGTCCTATCTTGGTCGTCGCAGGCGTTGCGCCGACCAAGGGGATGCGCTTGTTCCTTACCGCAAGGAAATTCCCGGATCTGTAAATGTTTATGTGCAACGGACAGCGCTTGGAATGGCTGTTATGTTTCACGGCATTCTCTACAAGCAGTTGTAACGACATCGGAAGAATCATCGAGGTATCCTGCTCCAAGCCCGAGGCAATTTCAAATACGAAGTGCTCGGGATGCCTTATTTCAAGCAACACACAGTAATCTTTTATAAAACGAATTTCCTCCGCTATGCTCACCGTATCCTTGTTGAGTTGATTGACTATATAACGGTATATTGATGAGAACTTCAGCGTAAATGTCTCGGCCAAAGCCTGATTTTCGCTGATCAATTCCGTCAATGTGCTCAAGCTGTTGAACACGAAATGCGGATCGAACTGAAGTTTGAGCAGTTCGCGCTGCATAGCCACATTGCGTTTGCTTTGGTCTATTATTATCGAGCAATAATATATACACAGGTACATTATCGTGAGCAACGATGCTATGATACTGAACGCAAATATACGATCCCAGTAATACGCGTCATCTACATGCCAATATGTATCGAATGTATTCTCGAATATCAGGACTATGCCTATATTACTTATAGTCAGCAACAAGCCGTGCAAGCCGAGGCGTGGCAAAGTAACATCCTTTCGCAGCAGAAGTTTGTGAATGAGTTCCGACATTGCAAGCGAGATTGCCGCATAGACCGCACAGTAGACAAAATCCCACATGTAATCCAACCACGTGCACTCATCCGAGAAAGCATTGACATCTATGAGCCACCAGATCATATAGAACAAGGCCAATGATGTGGCGGTGAGCAAACTCCAAATGGATAAAATTCTCTTCATTACAATTCGACTTTTACACGTCGCAAAAGTACTAATAAATAGTGAAAGTTCACGGGCTTTTTTGGCCGTTTCACTCAGTTTATCCTATAATAAATAAATATTTCCAAGTACCTTTGCAGCGCATAAAGCACGTACAATCAGCAATATATAAACAACATTCACATATTAGATGAAGACTCGTATTCTATTCCTTTTCTTCATTGCAGTCGCATTTGCGGGCTGCAAAAGTTCTCCTCAGCAGGATGACCGACAGACAAACAATCAGTGGAAGACAATGACCGTGAAACGCAGCGACACTGAACTGTCGCAACTGTTTTCGGCATCAATCCAAGGCCGCCGGGACATTGAAATTCGTCCGCAGATTCAAGGCAAAATTATCGAACTCAAAGTCAACGAAGGACAGCAAGTGCACCGTGGACAAACACTGTTTGTAATAGATCCTGTCCCCTACCGCATGGCTTTGGAACAGGCCTCGGCGCAGGTGAAAGCTGCACGAGCATCGCTTGCCACCGCACGGCTCAATTACGAAAGCCGCCAACGGCTGTACAACGAAAAGGTGGTATCTGAATACGACCTGCAAACCGCACACAATACGCTGCTCGACGCCGAAGCACAAGTTGCACTTGCAGTCGCAGCCGAATCGAACGCTCGCAACGATCTTTCATACACTCAGGTCAATAGTCCGGCCGACGGTGTCGTCGGAGTACTTCCATATCGCCAAGGCACACTGGTAGGACCTGACATTGCTCAACCTCTCACCACCGTTTCCGACAACTCGGAGATGTACGTATATTTCTCGATGGACGAGAACCGCTTGCTCGGAATGCTTCGCCTATTCGGTTCTACCGAAAAAGCCCTCAACGAAATGGACTCCGTAAGCCTGATGCTCAGCGACGGCGGCATATACGAATCGAAAGGCCGCATATCGAGCATCAGCGGCGTGATAAACAAAAGCACCGGAAGCGTGTCGCTCCGTGCCGACTTCCCCAACCCGAATCGACTGCTTCACACCGGCGCCACAGGCAATGTGATACTGAAGAATCAGTACACGGATGTGATTATCATTCCTCAGTCGAGCACGGTGACTTTGCAGGACAAGATGATTGTATATCGTGTGATTGACGGCAAAGCCGTATCGACAATAATCACCGTCGACCCCAACAACGACGGTCGCAACTACATAGTGCTGAGCGGTCTTAACCCCGGCGATGTAATCATAGCCGACGGTGCCGGTATGGTACAGGAAGGAATGGAGGTTAAGTGATGAAAAAAGGTAATATCTTTATCACACGCCCCGCGATGGCTATTTCCGTATCCATCATCATGTTGGTGGCCGGAATAATATCGCTGTTCTCCCTGCCGGTGGAACAATATCCCGACATCGCACCACCTACAATCTACGTCAGCACAAGCTACACCGGCGCTGATGCCGACGCTGTGATGCAAAGCGTAGTGATGCCGCTCGAAGAGGCTATCAACGGCGTGGAGAATATGATCTATATGACTTCCAATGCCGGCAACGACGGTACGGCTTGGATTCAAGTATTCTTCAAGCAAGGCACCGACCCTGACGTAGCGGCCGTAAATGTTCAGAACCGCGTGGCACGTGCACAAGGTCTGCTGCCGGCAGAAGTAACTCGCGTAGGCGTCAGCACCGAAAAGCGACAAAACAGCTTCCTGAAAATCGCGGGTCTTGTATGCGACAACGGCAAATACGATGAGAATTTCATCGCCAACTATTTGGAGATAAATGTATTTCCACGACTAAAGCGCGTTGAAGGCGTCGGCGACGTGCAGGCCTACAGCAGCACGTACGCTATGCGAATATGGCTCAAGCCCGACGTTATGGCTCAATACAATCTTGAGCCTGACGACATCAATGCAGCCATTGACAGCCAAAGCTTTGTAGCCGCAGTAGGCTCGCTCGGCGAAAGCAGCGACAATGCGTTCCAATACACCATCAAGTATCAGGGACGCTATGCCGATACCAAGCAATTCGAGGACATAGTGATACGCACCGATAAGGACGGCAATATGCTCAGGCTGAAAGATGTAGCCGATGTGGAACTCGGTGCAACGGCATACAACTTCCGCGGCATCATCGACGGCAAGCCCGGTGTAAACTTTATGGTTTACCCCGTGGCCGGCGTCAATATGACTGCCGTAAACCAACACATCAACTCTATCATCGAGGAGATGAGCAGTGAACTGCCCGACGGACTGAGATTCATCACGTTCATGGACACAAACGACTTTCTGTTCGAATCGATTCGCGAAGTAGTCGAAACTCTGATTATCGCTATTCTGCTTGTCATCCTGGTCGTTTACTTCTTCCTGCAAGACTTTAAGAGTACTCTGATACCGTCGCTCTCAATCATCATATCGCTTGTGGGCACGTTCGCCTGCCTGCTGATTGCCGGGTTCACCATCAATATCCTTACACTCTTTGCTTTGGTACTTGCTATCGGCACTGTGGTGGATGATGCAATCGTAGTCGTTGAAGCCGTTCAGTCGAAATTCGACATCGGTTATAAATCACCCTACGAAGCGACACGCGATGCGATGAGCGATGTGACAATGGCGGTCATATCCTGTACTTTGGTTTTTATGGCCGTGTTCATTCCCGTAACTTTTACCGGCGGAACTGCCGGCACTTTCTATACCCAATTCGGTGTGACTATGGCTACAGCCGTTGGCCTTTCGATGGTGAGTGCGCTGACACTGTGCCCCGCTCTTTGTGCACTGCTTATGCGTCCGGCATCGGGGACAAAGAGCGCCAAGAGCTTCAACGGACGTGTACGTGCCGCATATAACGCCACATACAACGCATTGCTCGGCAAATACAAACGCGGCGTGATGTTCTTCTTCCGCCGCAAGTGGATTGCATGGAGCGGTTTGGCAATAATCATCGCATTATTCGGCTATTTTATCAGCACCACACGCACAGGTCTTGTGCCACAAGAAGACAAAGGCTTCATCCAAATGATGGTAAGTTCGTCGCCTGGCACATCAATGGAAGAAATGGGCAAAATAATGCAACGCGTGGAAGCTGTGGTCAACCGACAGCCCGAGGTGGCCTACTATTCCCGTATCGACGGCTTCGGCGGCGGCACCGGTTCATGTTACGGCATGCTGTTCATCACACTCAAGAAGTGGAGCGAACGCCGTGGAAGCGAACACAGCGTAGGCACTGTCCTCACACGATTGCAAACTGAAACAGCCGACATAAAGGAAGCGACAGTATTCTGCATGGAGGACGCCATGATTCCGGGATACGGCGAAGGCAATGCAATCGACCTCAACCTGCAAGACCGCACCGGCGGCGACCCCGAAACGTTCTACAACAATGTGCAGAGATTTCTTATGGCGCTGAACGAGCGACCGGAGATTGCCATGGCCTACTCATCGTACAGCATCAATTTCCCGCAATATCAAGTGGATGTGGATGCCGCTACGTGTGAGCGCTCGGGCGTGACACCACAGCATGTGCTTGATGTTCTCGGCGGCTACACCGGCGGAACGTATGTCAGCAACTTCAATAAGTTCGGCAAGGTGTATCGCGTGATGTCACAAGCCTCGCCGGAATATCGTATGGATGAATATGCACTTAATCGCATTTATGTCCGCACCGACGACGGGATGGCGCCAATAAGCCGCTTTGCCACTCTGCGAAAAGTTGTTGGAGCGGAAGGAGCCAATCGATTTAACCTGTACAGTTCGATAGGCACAAATGTTGATGTGGCCGAAGGCTACTCGTCGGGCGAAGCGATGAATGCGATAAAGGAAGTCGCAGCCGAAACTCTTCCAACAGGCTACTCCTACGAATACGGCGGCATTGCTCGCGAAGAAGCCGAACAAGGCGGAGCATCGACAATGCTTATCTACGGTCTGTGCATTATGCTCATCTACCTCATTCTGGTTTGTCTCTACGAAAGTTTCTTCGTTCCGTTGGCGGTAATTCTGTCCGTGCCGTTCGGTCTGGCAGGCAGTTTTATCTTCGCTCAAATTATGGGATTGGAGAATAATATCTATTTGCAGACAGGTGTAATCATGCTCATAGGCCTGCTCGCCAAGACTGCTATTCTTATCACAGAATATGCTTCCGAGCGCCGCCTCAAGGGTATGGGACTGATCAAAGCGGCATACAGCGCCGCTATTGCACGCTTCCGCCCGATTCTGATGACTGTATTGACGATGGTCATCGGTATGCTTCCGCTGATATTCGCAAGCGGTGCGGGCGCCAACGGCAACCGTACTTTGGGCGCAGGCGTCGTGGGCGGCCTGTTGGTAGGAACTCTCGCGTTAGTGTTTGTCGTTCCGGTATTCTTCGTAGTATTCAGATACCTCCACGAAAAAGTAAAACATTGAAATTCAAATAAATGAAACCTTTATTCATCATAATAGCAGCAATCTGGGCAGGCGCATTGAGCGGCTGCGGAGTATATCGCTCATACCAGCGTCCCGAAGGCATCCTCCCCGACAGTCTGTACAGAGACAATGTCAGCTTCTCAATCGACAGCGTCGACAACTTCGGTACCCGACCGTGGACCGAAGTATTCACTTCTCCTACATTGCAAGCTCTCATCCGCAAGGGCATCGATAACAACACCGACCTGAGTATAGCCCGGCTGCGCATCGAGCAAGCCGAGGCTTCGCTCACGGCGTCGCGACTTGCCTTCTTGCCGTCGCTGTCACTCTCTCCGCAAGGGACGATAATCAGTTTCGGCAGCGCAAGCGCAAGCAAGACTTATTCGATTCCGCTCACGGCAAGTTGGCAGGTGGATTTATTCGGACGTCTGCGCAATGCCAAAGAACGAGCCAAGGTAATGGTAGAAAGCAGCAAAGCCTACAAGCAAGCAGTACAAACGCAGCTCATCGCCACCATTGCTCAGGAGTATTACAGACTCGCCCTACTCCGCGAGCAATTGTCGATCACGGAGCAGACAGCAGATGTGTGGGCTGAGAATGTCAGAGCCATGCGGATATTTATGCAGGAAGGGCAATATACCGACGCCGCCGTATCGCAAGCCGAAGCCAATTACAACAGCGTCGCAGCATCTGTTCTCGAATTGCGTCGTCAGATTTCAGAGTGTGAGAACACTCTGTCGGTTCTCACCGGCGATGTGCCGCACGCAGTGGAAAGCGGTACTCTCGACGAGTGGACATCACCCGGTGATTATTCAATCGGTGTGCCGCTGTCGCTACTTTCATCGCGCCCCGATGTACGCCAAGCCGAGATGAACCTTGCCGCAGCGTTTTATGCCACTAACGAAGCCCGAGCAGCTTTCTATCCTGCTATAACCCTCAGCGGAACAGCGGGATGGACCAACGTAGCCGGAATCATCACAAATCCCGGTAAAATATTGTTGGAAGCCATCGGCTCGATAACTCAGCCTCTTTTTCAAAACGGCAGACTGAGAGCCGATTTGAAAATCGCACAATCGCAACAGGAAGAAGCTAAGTTGAATTTCCGACAGGCACTGCTCAACGCCGGCATGGAAGTAAACAATGCCTTGACACAGGTGCAGACATACCGCGACAAGGCCGATTACCAACGCGACCAAGTGACCGCACTCGAACGCACCGCGAAAGCGACGCGACTGCTGATGGAAAACGGCTCGGCCAACTACTTGGAAGTACTCACCGCGCAGGAAGGCCTGTTGTCGGCACGCCTTGCTTTCTTGCAGAACAGATATGATGAAATAGCATCATTCATTTCCCTCTACCAAGCCCTTGGCAGAGGGAAAGAGGATTAGGCCTCAGGCTCGTCTTCGGCAAGGTTGTCCTTGAATTGGCGGATAATTCGCGCGGCTATGCGAATGTTGATGACCGTTCGGGGAACCGACACAGCCAAGCCGAGGACGAGGCCTATAAATCCGGCTTCTACTACAGATTTGTCCTCAAACTCATTGAACAGGTAGTAGAACAAGGGTATCAGCACCACCAAGGCCATGGCGATGCCGCCAAGCATCTTGCGATATTGCAGCAAACGGATTTTCATTGCCGCCTGCAATGCCTGCGCCACAGGCAAATCTGCCATTTGCGTGCGCTTGATATGTATGGCCAAGTTGCGAGTGGAGAAAAACATCACGATACCCGCCACACCGTAAAGTGCCGCGAGCCACAGAGGGCACTTCACTATGAAGTACAGGAACGGCGCGAGCACAGGCATGATCCATGCTAAGTAAGCCATCTTGATATGTCGACGATACAAACGTTGTTGCAACGACATCACACGCTTGTCGCGCAGTCGCTCGGCAAGGCGTTTGTTGGCTTCTTCCAACTCACGGTCGCGGACTTTCAGGTTGGCCCACCGCGATTTCAATTGTTCCAAACTATCTTCCATATCTTTCTGCATATCTACTTATCGGCCAACTCGGCAAGACGTTGACGCGTGCGATACAAGCGTGTCGCCACGTTCTGCTTCGTAATACCGAGAATTGCCGCTATTTCTTCGTAAGATTTTTCATCGAGCCACAGAGTAATCAACGCTTTGTCGAACGGTTCAAGACGACCTATCAAAGCATACAACTCGGCCATCTGCGCCGCCACATCCGGGTCGGTATCGGGAATGTCGAATCCATTGTCGAGACGAACGACAACATCTTTCGAGCGACCGGCTTTGCGACTCCATGTAATACACGTGTTGAGTGCAATGCGATAAATCCATGTGGACACCTTGGCCTGATGTTTGTAGGTATCAAGCCCGGTCCACAGGTTTATCATCACCTCTTGGTAAAGATCGGCAAAAGGACTTGCTTCCGATACATATACAGAGCATACCTTTGCGATGACATCTTTGTATTCATCGGCAATGGCAAGAAAATGCTGCTGGCGCAGATCGAGTGATTCCTTTGCTTCGTCTTCCATTAATAACTATTCTTACTCCATTAGACGCAGCAAAGCCCGAAAAATTACAGAGCGCGATAATTTTTTTCGTAAACTTTCATCGATTGCTCGTGCATCCGCTCGATAATCGGACGCAACACGTTGAGATCGAGATAGTGACGGCCGTTGCCGCCTTCAAACGGATTCGCCGTACGACGCAACTCCATAGCTCTGTCACATGCCTCGCTACGCCAACCCGGGCCCGACGGCTGCGAGTGCTCAGGTATCGAATCGAGCGTCACCAACTCAACGGGCGAACACGGAGGATAGCCAAGAACGGCCCACATACGCATATCTGCGGCGTCTTTAGCATCCGCCACACCCTCGACGACGATCGACGACGTGGATATATCGCGCGGGATGAAATCATAGTCGGCGACGTAGCGTTCGCCTTCGGCAAGGTAGTCGTGACCGGTAAGACCGTGGTAGAACGACCGCGACAGTGTTTCGGTGAATAACATAGGTGTGACTGCATGGGCTGCAACCGCCTCTGCAGTCAGCCGTTCGGCTGTAGCATAGCGAATGTATCCATATCCTTTGCCGTCAGCGCCCGATACGGAATAGTTTGTACGAATCATCACACCGCTCGGTTCATCCTCTACATCGAATCGGTTGAAACCGTCGTCCCAAGCCTCGAAATATGCAGCACCGCCCGAAGCGTCGATGACGCCGAAGTTGGCCTGAACACCCATAGGATGCGGACGATCCGACAACAGGCGCTCGAAGTCGGCAACAGTTGTGCACCTGGCAAGTGCCTGCGACATCACCTCGGCCTCGCGGTCTTTGTACTGCGCCGTGTCGGGCGCAAGGTTATATGAAGCCGTATTCATGATAGCAAAACCTCGTTCGTTCATTCCCATCCAAGCCTCTGCCAACAGTGAATCTCGGGCATTGAACAGGCCTACATATGCGTAAGTGGAATCGGTGGCTTCGACTCGGGCAAGAAAGTTGTTGTCGGCTCCCGTATCGCGATGCTTCCACAGCAACGGACGCCCGGATGCAGATGCACGAGCGGTAATTATCATTGATGTACATGCCATTGCTCCGACCGCAGCGGTCAACAATGTGGCAAGTATATATAATCTTTTCATAATGTTCTATTTGTTTCGTGGATTGGCGCGGCGTAGCTTTTCCGTGACAATTGCTATTTTATTGAGTTCGACAGGTATATCAATCGACACCGGACAGCGCGACAAGCATGCGCCGCAACCGACGCAGTGATCGGCCTGACGCAATCGCTCTACATTGTCATCATACTCTGCAACGTACTTATCTCCTGCCACCTCGTCAGCCACAGACTTATTGTAGTACTCGAAATTACCGGGTATATCTATACCGTAAGGACACGGCAGGCAACTGCCGCAACCAACGCACGGCACACTATGGCCGTCGGATAATTTAGACGCCGCATCGGCCGCTTTCTTAATCGATGTTGTGGTACATGCCGCCAAGCCTGCGCCTGCCGCGATGAATGCCGAAGTCTTCAAGAACTTGCGACGCGATGTATCTGTTGTATTATTCGATTTCATATTCACGACAGTTTGATTTGAGTTTCGCGACCTTCGACATATATTGCCGATGTGGTGCTCCGGATTGCCGGTGCTGTACCGACAGGGCAATAATACTCGCATGCTCCGCAGCCCACGCACTTCGATTCATCGACAACGGGACGCACATTGCCGTCGTCGCCGGGCTTCATAGATATGGCATAGTACGGACAGCGACGAGCACACAGTCCGCAATGCTGGCCGTATGCCGCCGACAGGCAACTGTCGTAGTCGACTTTGGCAATACCGCGTGACAGCAGGGCTTTTTCCTCGGCCTTGATCGGCACGATAGCCCCGTTGGGGCATACGTCACCGCATACATTGCATTCGGGACGGCAATAGGCCTTGGTATAATCGAGGCGCGGCTGCATAAACGTAGCAGGATCGGACGACGGCTTGATTATCTCGTTGGGACACGAAGTAATGCACAGTTGACAGGCTGTGCAATGGGCACTCAACGATGCAAGACTTTTCGCACCGGGCGGAAGCACCGGCATCTCTCGCTCGTGCGGCTCTTTTACTTTAAGCGGTGCAAAATTGCGTGTCGGCTTTGCCGAGGCTTCGGCGGCAGCAACGCCGGCAACAAGGACTACGCCTGCGCCAATGAAGCCGCGGCGCGATTCATCAACCGGTTCTTCTTTGCCGTCCTGTTTGGGCTCTACGACTTTCTTCTTGCGAGTATAGGCTATCGCGTCAAACTTGCATTGACCAAGACAATTGAAGCAATCGACGCAGCGCGAACTGTCGATAGCGCGGTTCTTGAAATCGATACACGACGATTTGCAATGGCGACTGCATGCGCCGCATTTAACACACTTGTCTGCATCCATTCTAACTTTGAATAGCGAATAACGGGATACGAAACCGAGTAATGTTCCGACCGGGCACACAGTGTTGCACCAAGCACGACCCGATGTCCACGACATAACGGCTATAATTATGAATGTGACTGCTGACACAGCCATCAACGGAATACTCAGCGGGAACTGTAAATCTGTCCACCCTGCGGCATTTGCAACTTCGAGCGACACCGGCTTCACAAGCCACGTCATCATTCGTCCAAAAGCGCTATAGGGTTCAATAAGTCCTGCAGCCCACGCACCGAAAGGTGCGACAGCCCCGAGAATCAACAGTATAACAAATATCACAAGGAAGACTGTACGCATCACTCGATGTTCCGCTACGTACTTACGCGCACCGCGACGGCGCTTTTGCTTCGATGAGAACACTCGCGACAAGCGGCCGATTGCATCTTGCATCAACCCGAGCGGACATATCACCGAACAATATATGCGGCCGAACAGCAACGTGATAAGAACTATCAGCGCCACCGCTATGAAGTGAGCACACAGCAACGACGGCACGAACTGCACGGCCGGCAACCATGCCAATCGAGCGGCCGCAAATCCGGTGATATCGACAAACAGCATTGTCATTGCCGCAAGCGAAAGCACTGCGGCTAATATTCTGATATATTTCAGCATATTGTTTTTCATTACGGAAAAGAATTGATACAAAAGTACAATTTTACTTCAACATAACGATGAGGCTTAACACTTTTTACGCCTATGCTACGGTCCATTACGAGCGAACGCGCACCCCGCAAAACGGGATGTGCGTTCGATTATGTAAGCGTTACTTTCTTCGTTTATTACTTGGCAAGACCGCGATTGCGCAGAAGTGCGTCAACCGAAGGCTGATGACCGCGGAAGCGGACGAACAATGTCATCGGATCTTCCGAGCCACCCATTTCAAGGATGTTAGACTTGAACGACTGCGCGGTAGCCGGATCGAAGATGCCTTTTTCCTTGAAAAGCTCGAAGCCGTCGCAATCAAGCACTTCGGCCCAAAGGTAGGTGTAGTAGCCCGATGCGTAGCCGTCGCTACCGAATACGTGCTTGAAGTATGCGGGACGATAGCGATATGTCAACTGTGCAGGCATTCCGAGCTGTTCAGATACCTGATTTTCAAAGGCTGTAACATCGACGGGGCCGGTCGGATTGAGTTTGCCGAACTGAAGATCGAGCAGAGCGGCACCGCAGAGCTCGGCGGTCATAAAGCCCTGATTGTGGGTAGATGCTGCAAGCAATTTTTCTACGAGCGAATCGGGAATGACTTCACCGGTAATGTAGTGGTGAGCGTATTCGCGAAGGAGTTCAGGTTCAAAGGCCCAGTGTTCGTGAATCTGAGAAGGAAGTTCTACAAAGTCGCGGTCGACATTGGTGCCTGCCTGGCTCTTGTAGCGAGCGCGGGTAAGCATACCGTGAAGTCCGTGGCCGAACTCGTGGAACATAGTCTGCACTTCGTCAATCGATAGAAGCGACGGAGTGTCGCCGGTCGGACGAGTGAAGTTGCCTACATTGAAGATGATAGGCCGCGAAGAAGTTCCGTCAGGCATCGTCCATGAGCCTTTAAATTCGCTCATCCATGCACCCTGACGCTTCGATGCACGAGTAAAGTAGTCGGTCATGAATACTGCAATGTGTTCGCCGGTCTTTACATCCGTAACATCATACACAGTCACTTCATCGAAGTACTTCGGTGCATCGGGCATCTCGGTGAAGCGGACACCATAGAGGCGTTCGGCCATTGTGAATATACCTTTGCGCACTGAATCGACGGGGAAATATGCACGAACTTCATTCTCGTCGAGGGCGTACTTGTCCATACGCACCTTCTCGGCATAGTAGTAATAATCCCACGGTTCGATCTTGATACCTGCACCTTCACGGTCGGCAAGAGCCTGCATCTCGGCCACTTCTTCTCCGACACGCTTCACGGCCGGCTTCCAGATTTGCATCAACAGATTTTCAGCTGCATCGACAGTTTTGGCCATTACGTTGTCGGTCATGTATGAACCGAAGTCTTTGAACCCAAGCATATGAGCCTTCTTGGCGCGAGCCTGAAGGATGTCGCTGATTATAGGAAGGTTATTGTACGGCTCGGCTTGTGCGAGCGAAGTGTATCCCACGTACATATCGTGACGAAGCTGACGGTCTGCGGCATACTGCAATACTGGCAGACGACAGGGAGCGTGGAGAGTGAACACCCACTTGCCTTCGCCGAGGCCGCGAGCTGCGGCTTCTTCGGCTGCAACCGAAATGACATTTGCGGGCAGCCCCTGTAAGCGAGCTTTGTCGTCAACAACGATGCTGAACGCGTTGGTGGCATTGAGAAGGTTCTTGTTGAATGTCAGATACAGATTGGTAAGCTGTGTATTCACATTCACAAGCTCGGCTTTCTGCTCCGGAGTGAGCAATGCACCGCCGCGAGTGAAGTCCTTGTAATATGTCTCCACTGCACGCAGTTGGTCGGTAGCCAAACCGAGTTCGGCGCGATGGTCGTAGAGATACTTGATGCGGGCAAAGAGTTTGTCGTTCATCGACACCTTGTCGCTGTGCTCGGAATACACCGGATAAAATTCTTCGGCGATAGCAACCATTTCAGGCGATGAGTTCGATTCCTCAAGAGCAGAGAACACGGCTACAACTTTGTCGATGATCGAACCGGAGCGTTCGAGAGCAAGAATAGTGTTGTCGAATGTCGGCGTCTCCGGATTATTGACGATTGCTTCGATCTCCGCATTCTGCTGAGCGATGCCGGCCTGAAGAGCAGGCATATAATCATCGTAGGTTATAAGATCGAACGGCGGAATTTCGTATGCCGTCGTGTACTGCTGCAAGAAAGGATTTACTCGCATGGTTCGGGCTGATGTCGGCACGGCACCGCCGATAACGGCGGCTGCGGCCAGGGTTAACAGGATTTTTTTCATTTATTATGTTTACGTGTTATTTGTTTCTGAACAAGTATTATACCGGAATGACCAGCATCGGCACATCGGCGCTGAAAAGGATTCGATGCGCGATTCCGGGATTGAACAGGCGGCTGAATGCACTCTTGCGACGGCTCGGCACCACGATAAGATCGAAGTGACGTTCGCTTTGTAGACGCTCCAATTCGTCAACAGCGGTCTTAGGCGTAATGGGCACGTTCTCGAAAGTAAAATGCTCGAACGTTCGACCGCAATAATCGCTAAGCGCGAGAGCCGACTTGCCTGCCGCACGGTCGGTGAAGCGATGGCGCGACGGCATATGAATAATGGTCACTCGCGCATTCGCATCAGGAAATATGCGATACAGCGTGTCCATTGCCAATATATCTTCCTGATCGAGATTACTGAAGAACAGCACATTGGCCGGGGTATTGACTGCGCCCACTTCAAAATTTTCGGGAACAGTCAGCACCGAGAAGCGGCTTTCGTCGAGTACCTCTGCCGTCACCGAGCCGATCATATCCTTCTCCTTGGCGGCAACCGGACGCGTACCCATCACCACAAGATAAGGAGGATTCTCCTTGGCAAATGCGATAATAGCATCCTCGGGCACACCTTCCACAATCTTGCGATTGACTCTGACCACCGGCAATGTTCCGGCTTTCATTTCTTCGCGAAGCCGCTGAACAAGACTTTCCATACGTGCCGTAGCAGCAACGACGAGTTGGTCGACAGCATCGGGAGCGGCAAGCTCGTACGTAAGATTATCGCTGAGTTGGACATTGGCGCTCACATGCGGATCGATGTACGAATTGAGGAGCGTCACATCCACGTGATGAGCAAAAGCCAACTTAACCGCTACTCGTGCCGCATTGTAAGCTCTGTCGCTAAAATCAGTCGGTACTACCACGGTGTGAGCAAACTGCGATGCCGTATCGGCACCGGACGGATGAACACCGCCGAAGAGTTCGGGATTCTCAATTATTCTCAAAGCCAACGGCAAGTCGCTCTCCTTGATACGCAGACGCACGCCCGATGCCACATCGGGATGCTCGAGATTCACATTCTGAAGCGTTACTTCGATGCCTTCCGCTTCAAGTAATGCCTTTACTACGACAGCGCGGTCGTAGGTATGTATTGCCACAGTGATCAGTCTCATATAAAATCCGGATAGAATAGTCTAAGTATATAGGACAATGCGCCAATCGTTCGTAAACCGCTGACGGCCAACGATTGGGCGCATTGTAGTCGCAAAGTGGCGCTGTGAGTAAACGAGAGAAGAAGCCTCGGGGGCCTTATTCTCCCTTCTGCTCCTTCAGAATCTCAAGTGCCATATCGTAGATGGTAGTGTCGTCGAGCACGACGATGCCGCCGTCTGGACCCGGTTCGATATGCACACCGATGTTCTTGCCACAGTCATAGTTGCTACCGCCGAAATAATTGCGAACTGTCTGGACGGTGATATTGAGTTTATCTGCGATCTTGTGCATCGAGCCATCGGGCAAGCTGTCTTTGAGCGTGCGCAATTCATTGAATGTGATAGTCTTTGACATAGTAATATTGAATTTATTGGGTTTGGTTTGTTATATTACAAAGGCAAAATTAAATCTTTATTTCATAATTTCCAACTTATGTGGTCAAAAAAGATATATGTTTTTAAACACAATTCGCCTATTAATCTTAAAGCCAACACAATTAAAGAAAAATATCTTTAATAAGGCAGTAAAGTCAAAAATAATTACTAACTTTGTGGCCGTCTAAAAGGCAGAAATCATACACAACTTTAAATATTTTCCAAGCTATGGTAAATTACAAAGATTTAGGTTTGGTAAACACACGTGAAATGTTTGCCAAGGCCATCAAGGGTGGTTATGCAATCCC
>CALKKU010000047.1 GCA_937995285.1 uncultured Bacteroidales bacterium
ACAGTAATCAGAACTATATCAGGCGTGTACTCAGCAGAAACCAAGAACGATCCCGACTTCGTTCGCGCTCAGAAGATGTGCGCAGACTTCGCCAAACGCGAAGGTCGTCAACCTCGTATTATGATCGCAAAGATGGGCCAGGACGGTCACGACCGCGGTGCCAAAGTTGTGGCGACCGGTTATGCCGACTGCGGCTTCGACGTCGATATGGGACCGCTGTTCCAGACCCCGGCCGAAGCAGCCCGCCAGGCAGTCGAAAACGACGTACATATCCTCGGTGTAAGTTCGCTTGCCGCAGGTCACAAGACTCTCGTACCTCAGGTAATCGAAGAACTGAAGAAACTCGGTCGCGAGGACATTATGGTCGTTGCCGGCGGTGTAATCCCCGCACAGGACTACGACTTCCTCTACAAGGCCGGTGTTGCGGCAATCTTCGGCCCGGGCACACGTATTCCTCTGTCGGCAATCAAGATGCTCGAAATCCTCAACGAGGAATCGGCAGAATAACTTCTGTTCCATAATATATCGGGAGACTGCGCCAATGTGGTGCAGTCTCCTTTTTTAACATTCTGCGTTCGGATTAAATATTTGAAAAGCATTGTGAAATTCACACAATAGAGTTACCTTTGCACAGAATTTGAAATGGAACGATTAAGCCATCTATTCCACCGCCCTGCGAGGCAAATCGAAGCTGGAGCACAACTTCAGCAAGGTTGTCGCCGCGGGATTTTTGTTTATACGCCACAAATTATCACAAAACAATACACAGATGTCTACCTCTTTGAGATTTAAAGTGGTCGAAGAAGCATTCGACCGCAAGGCTATGCACGTCAATATCCCGGCCGAGCGTCCCGACGCATATTTCGGCAAGGCGGTATTCAACCGTTCGACAATGTTCAAGTATCTGCCCAAAGCCACATACGACGAACTCATAGCGGCCATCGAAGACAAACGCCCCATCAGCCGTGCTCTTGCCGACAGCGTAGCCGACGGAATGAAACGTTGGGCCATCGACAACGGTGCCCGCCACTACACCCACTGGTTTCACCCCCTCACAGACGGCACGGCCGAAAAGCACGATGCATTCATCGAACCCGACGGCAAAGGCGGGATTGTAGAAGAATTTTCCGGAAAACTCCTTGTACAGCAGGAACCCGACGCATCGTCATTTCCCAACGGCGGCATCCGCAACACATTCGAAGCACGCGGCTATTCGGCTTGGGACATCTCGTCACCGGCATTCATCGTTGACGGTACACTGTGTATTCCTACGATTTTCATCTCATATACAGGCGAGAGCCTTGACTATAAAACTCCGCTGCTTCGCGCCCTCAACAGCGTGGACAAAGCCGCTACACGCGTAGCACAATTCTTTGACCCGGAAGTAAAGCATGTGAAGTCATACCTTGGCATCGAGCAGGAATATTTCCTCGTGGATGAAGCGCTGTATTCGGCTCGTCCTGACTTGGTAATGACAGGTCGCACACTTATGGGACACGAGAGCGCCAAGAATCAGCAACTCGAAGACCACTATTTCGGAGCTATCCCCTCTCGCGTCGAAGCATTCATGCTCGACCTCGAAATCGAGGCACACAAACTCGGCATTCCCGCAAAAACTCGTCACAACGAAGTTGCGCCCAACCAGTTTGAGCTTGCTCCAACATTTGAAGAGACCAACCTCGCCAACGACCACAACCTGCTGCTGATGTCGCTTATGGCCGAGGTGGCTCGCCGCCACAACTTCCGCGTACTGCTTCACGAAAAGCCTTTCAAAGGAATCAACGGCTCGGGCAAGCACAACAACTGGAGTCTCGGCACCGACCGCGGCACTATGCTTTTCTCGCCCGGCAAGACTCCAAAAGCCAACTTGCAGTTCCTGACATTTGTACTCAACGTGATGACCGCCGTACACAAGCACAACGCGCTGCTGAAAGCGTCCATTATGTCGGCAACAAACGCACATCGCCTCGGCGCCAACGAGGCACCTCCCGCAATCATCTCGATATTCACAGGCAAAGCCGTGGCATCGATTCTCGAACTCCTCGAAAATGCCACGCCCGACCAGCTGACCGACATATCTGTCAAGGAAGGCGTATCGCTCGGCCTTGCTCAGATTCCCGAAATTCTCGTAGACAACACCGACCGCAACCGCACATCACCGTTTGCATTTACAGGCAACCGCTTCGAATTCCGCGCCGTCGGCTCGTCGGCCAACTGCGCCTCGGCAATGATTGCGCTGAATGCCGCCGTGGCCGACCAACTCAACAAATTCTACGACACCATAAAGGCAGAACTTGACAAAGGTGTCAAACTCGAAGACGCTATCCTAACCGAACTCCGCCACCTCGCTCGCGAATCCAAGCCCGTACACTTCGACGGCAACGGCTACTCTGACGAATGGAAAGAAGAAGCGGCCCGTCGCGGTCTCGACTGCGAAACATCCGCACCTAAAATCTTCGACGCATACCTCCGCCCGGAATCCGTCGAGATGTTCCGCAACACGGGTGTATTCTCGCAAGTCGAACTCGAAGCCCGCAACGAGGTGAAGTGGGAAATGTACACCAAGAAAATCCAGATTGAAGCTCGCGTACTCGGCGACCTCGCCATCAATCATATCATCCCCGTCGCAACTCGCTATCAGTCGTTGTTGGTCGACAATGTCGTCAAACTCAAGAATCTGTTCCCGGGAGTTAAGGGCGCGAAAGTTGTATCACACGACCTCGACACCATTGAACGCATAAGCAATCACATGGATATCATAAAGACAGAGGTCGAACGTATGGTGCAGGCTCGCAAGGATGCTAACACCATCGCCGACGAACGCACCAAGGCAATTGCATATCACGACAACGTAGTGCCGCCGATGGAAATAATCCGTCGACATATCGACAAACTTGAACTCATGGTAGACAACGAGATGTGGCCTCTGCCCAAGTATCGCGAACTACTCTTCATACGCTAAATGGAACCACTGAAACATGAATGCGGCGTCGCACTGATTCGACTGCGACGTCCGCTTGAATATTATAGAAAAAAATACGGCTCGTACACCTATGCGCTCGATAAGTTGTATCTCCTGATGGAGAAGCAACACAATCGCGGCCAGGAAGCCGCCGGCATAGGTGTCGTGAAACTTCACGCACCGGCCGGACACGAACTCATATTCCGCGAACGTGCACTTGGCAAGGATGCCATACCTCAAATATTTGCGACGGTAGGCAAAGATATACCGACCGATTTAAATTCCCTGTCGGCCGAAGAAGTGGAGCAATATGTACCGTTCGTAGGTGAACTCTATATGGGTCACCTGCGCTATTCCACGACAGGGAAAAGCGGTATCAGTTATGCCCATCCGGTGTTGCGACGCAACAACTGGCGTTCGCGCTCGCTGATGCTGTGCGGCAACTTCAACATGACAAACGTATCAGGGATGTTCGACAAAGTTGTAGCTTCGGGTCAACACCCGCGTATCTACAGCGACACGAATATGATTCTCGAACAAATCGGATTCGCACTCGACAAGGAAAATCACCGTCTTTATCGCGAATATCGCAACATACTCGAAGATCCGGAACTTGCCTACAAAATTGAGGACAACCTGAATATCGGCAATGTCCTTGAAAAAGTTGCCCCGGAATGGGACGGAGGGTTCGTCATGTGCGGCGTCACCGGCTCAGGCGATATGTTTGCCCTGCGCGACTCGCACGGCATCCGCCCGGCGTTCTATTACGTCGACGACGATGTAGTGGTATTGGCCTCTGAACGGCCCGTGATACAGACAAGTTTCGACGTCGAGCAATCACAAGTGAAGGAACTCGACGCAGGCGAAGCACTGTTCGTCAACAAAGCCGGCGATGTAAGTCTGAAGCAGATACTCGACAAGGGCTCGAACGAGCGCTGCTCGTTCGAGCGCATCTACTTCTCGCGCGGCAGCGATGCAGACATCTATCGCGAACGCAAAGCACTCGGAGCCAACCTTGCGGGACAGCTTCTCAATATGGTCGACTACGACGTGGAGCACACCGTCTTTTCATTCATACCCAACACAGCCGAGGTTGCATTCTTCGGAATGATCAACCGACTTGAGAAAGAACTCGACCAACTCAAATCGCGCGATATATGCCGACTTGCCGCAACAGGCACGATGACAGATGACAAAGTACGCGACATACTGTCGCGCCGCATCCGTATGGAAAAAATCGCGATAAAGGACGTGAAGATGCGAACATTCATCACCGAAGGCGATTCACGCGACGATATGGTGGCACACGTCTATGATGTCACTTACGGCGCTATCACGCCGGGCGTGGACACACTTGTCATTATTGATGACAGCATCGTTCGCGGTACAACACTGAGATGCTCCATTCTGCGACAACTCGATCGACTGAAGCCCAAGCGCATCATCTTCGTCAGTTCGTCGCCCCAGATACGCTATCCCGACTACTACGGCATAGATATGGCTGCTCTCGAACAGTTCATCGCATTCCACGCCGCTATTGAACTGCTGAAGAATTCCGGCCGCGAGAACATAATCCATGATACGTACAAGGCCTGCCTCGCACAACGTAATCTATCCGACGACAAGCGCGAGAATTGCGTAAAGGCCATCTATGCGCCATTCACCGATGAAGACATCTCAAATGAGATCGCACACGTCCTTGTACGCGACAGCAGCCGACCGATTTCGGCAAAGGTTGACATCGTGTATCAGACACTCGAAGGTCTGCACCGGGCCATCCCCAACCACCCCGGTGATTGGTACTTCTCGGGCGACTACCCCACCCCGGGCGGCACTCGCTTGGTCAACGAGGCTTTCATTGATTTTTACGAAAAGAATTTTTTGAAACGCTAATTAATTGTACCTAAAATTATTGGCCGCTCGAAAAAAAAGTATTAATTTCGCATAGTAAAACGATAAGTAAATTTGTGAAATAACACTAATATATGAAACTCACGTTCAATATAGACTATCGCACCAATTGGGGCGAATCGTTATACCTTGTCGGAAACGTTGCCGCACTTGGCGGTTATGAATACAACAAGGCCATAAAGATGACGCTCGAAGGTTCGCAGCGTTGGTCGGCATCGGTTGATGTCCCCGACGATTGCGATTCGTTCGAATACGCATACGAAGTTCGTTCGGAAAGCAACGGAGACAAGCACGAATGGGGGCGCAAGCACCTGTTTGCCAAAGGTCGCGGCGCAAAGACTTACAACATCTACGACCGCTGGCAGGATCAGCCTTGGGACAAGCCCTACTACGCATCGGCGTTCACCGACTGCATTTGCAAACGTCAGTCACCCGAAAAGCCGGCACTCCCGCGCAAAGGCTATGTGACATTCAAGGTTGATGCTCCGATGATTGCACCGACATGCAAAGTAGCGGTGTGCGGTTCGACAGAATCGCTCGGCGAATGGAACAAGGATGCCGCCATTGTTATGTCCGATGCCAACTACCCGACTTGGGAAGTCACGGTCGATGCAAAGGACTTCGACGAGAAAACTGAATACAAGTTTTTGATTGTCAACGCAGACGGCAGCTTCAATGCTTGGGAAGGCGGCAACAACCGCAAACTTGAAGTAACGCTCTCAAAAGACGAGGCTACAGTGATAGCCGGTATGCGACTGATCAATCCGCAGACTCCGTGGAAGGGAGCCGGCACGGCAATTCCCGTATTCTCGCTGCGTAGCGAAGAAGACTTCGGTGTCGGTGATTTTTACGACCTCATCAAGATGGTTGATTGGTGTTGCGCCACAGGACAGAAGTTCTTACAGATTCTGCCTATCAACGACACCACGATGACTCATACGTGGACCGATTCGTATCCTTACAATGCCAACTCATGCTTCGCCCTCCATCCGATGTATCTCAGATTGGAAGAGCTCGGACTGTTGGCTGACAAAAAACGCCGTAAATACTTCGACGACCTGCGCAAGGAGCTCAATGCACTGGATAAAGTCGATTACGAGCGCGTAAACAAGGCCAAGATTGAATACTTCCACGAAATATTCGAGCAGGAAGGCGCCAAAGTGGCCGCGACAGCCGAATACAAAGCCTTTGTAGAGAAGAACAGCGAGTGGCTCTTGCCTTACGCCGCATTCTGCGTGCTTCGCGACCTCAATGGAAGTCCTGTGTTCTCGACATGGGGAAAATATGCCACATACGACAAGGATGCAGTCGACAAGTTCATCGCAAAGAACCGCAAGGAGATTGACTATGTAATCTACTTACAGTTCAACCTCGACAAGCAGATGCAGCACGTGCATGAATACGCACGTCAACATGGGGTAGCCATCAAGGGCGATATACCTATCGGTATCTCGCGCGACAGCGTGGATGCATGGACATCTCCACGTCTGTTCTATATGGACTGTCAGGCCGGTGCTCCGCCGGATGACTTCTCGGTCAACGGCCAGAACTGGGGCTTCCCGACATACAACTGGGAGGAAATGGCTCGCGACGGCTTCGCATGGTGGAAATCGCGTTTCCGCAAAATGTCGGAATACTTCGACGCATACCGCATCGACCATGTACTCGGATTCTTCCGCATATGGCAAATTCCCTGGAGTGCTGTCCACGGTTTGCTTGGTGTATTCTATCCTGCGCTACCCTATACCGTCGACGAACTGCGCTACAACTATGACTTCTGGCTCGATGTCGACTTGCAGACGACGCCGTACATTATGGACAGTTTCCTCGGCGACTTCTTCGGCGAATACACCGACGAAGCGCGCAAGAAATTCCTCAAGCCGGTAAGCTACGGGCGCTACAAACTCAAAGACGCTTACGCCACACAACGTGCCGTCGAAGAATACTTCTCAAAGCAGGAAAAGAACGACAAGAACAAGCGTCTTCACGACGGCCTTATGGGTCTTATCGATCAGGTTCTCTTCATTGAAGATCCGTACGAGAAAGGCAAGTATCATCCGCGCATCTCGGCACAGTTCACATATACATATCGTGCACTCAACGAATACGAACGCTGGTGCTTCGACCGGCTGTACAACGACTTCTTCTACCGCCGCCACAACGATTTCTGGTATGGCAAGGCTATGTGGAAGTTGCCGCCACTCATCGAAGCCACGAATATGCTTACATGCGCCGAAGATCTCGGCATGATTCCCAACTGCGTGCCGGCGGCATTGAGTTCGCTCGAAATCCTTACGCTCGAAATCCAGCGTATGCCCAAGGATCCGAACGTGACATTCGGCAACACATGGAACTATCCATATAACAGTGTTTGCACCACATCGACCCACGATATGGGCGGCATACGCGAATGGTGGGAAGAAGATCGCGCCAAATCGGCTCAATACTTCCACGAAGTACTCGGTCAACAAGGTGATGCGCCCTACTTCGCCGAACCGTGGGTATGCGAGAAGATTCTTGACCTGCAAGTAAAGTCGCCGTCGATGCTGTGTATTCTTCCGCTTGCCGATTGGCTGTCGATGGACGAAGTGATCAACGTGCCTGCCAATCCTCGCCACTATTGGCGCTATCGCATGCATCTCTCACTCGACGAGCTTCTCAAGGCAGACAACTTCAACGATCGCCTCCGCTCTATGATCAAATACTCCGGCCGATAATTCACAAATTACATACCGAAACAACGGCTGCGCCCAACCGACGCAGCCGTTGTTTATTTTGCGGAAAAATGGTTGTTTTTTCGGGAATTTATGAACTGCTTGTCGATTGATTTGTTTGTATCTTTGTATCAAATATAAAATACTACAACTATGAACAAGATCATATTGAGCAACGGCGTGGAAATGCCGCAGATGGGCTATGGTGTATACCAAGTAACTCCCGAAGAATGTGAACGTTGCGTAAGCGATGCTATCAATGTCGGCTACCGAATGATCGACACCGCTCAAGGATACCTCAACGAAGAAGGCGTAGGCGCCGCATGGACAAAGAGCGGTGTGAAGCGCGAAGACCTTTTCATCGTGTCGAAAGTATGGCTTAGCAACTACGGCGACGGACAAACAATGAAGAGCATCGACGAGAGCCTGCGCAAACTCCGCACCGACTACATCGACCTCATGCTGCTCCACCAACCGTTCTGCGATCGCTATGGCGCATGGCGCGATATGGAAAAAGCGCTGAAGGCAGGCAAAGTCCGCGCCATCGGCGTGAGCAATTTCTTCCCCGACCACCTCGTTGACCTCGCAGCAAATGCCGAGGTAATACCGATGGTAAATCAGGTTGAAACTAATGTATTCGACCAGCAACGCAATGCCCGCAAATTTATGGACGAACTTGGCGTGAAACATATGTCGTGGGGGCCTCTTGCCGAAGGTCGCAACGGATTCTTCACCAATCCGGTTCTTGCTGAAATCGGAGCAAAGTATGGCAAGAGCGTTGCTCAAGTGGCTCTGCGTTGGCTCATTCAATACGGTGTAATCATAATACCCAAGAGCACTCACAAAGAGCGTATGGCCGAAAACCTCAACATCTTCGACTTCGAGCTTTCTGAGGATGATATGACGGCAATCGCAGCCCTTGACACAAAGCACAGCCTGTTCTTCGATCACCACGACGGCGATGTTGCAAAGCAATTTATGCAGTGGCGCGGCCTCGTAGCACCGGCTAAATAACGCATCACAATTATGAAAAATAAGGAAGTAGCAGTACTGTTCGGTGCAGGTAGCATCGGACAAGCGATCATACGCCGTGTCGGCGCCGGCAAACATATTGTATTGGCCGATTACAGTCAGGCAAACGCCGAAGCTGCGGCAAAGACATTGGAAAATGCAGGATATGAATGCAGTACAATCCGCGCCGACCTCGGCTCGAAAGATGATATTCTTGCCGTGGTGGCAGAGGCCGTAAAGTTCGGGAAGGTAAAGTATGTGGTCAACGCAGCAGGCGTAAGCCCGTCGCAAGCACCTGTTAGCGAAATTCTTCGCGTCGATATGTACGGCACGAGCGTACTTATGGAGGAGTTCGGCAAGGTTATATCCGAAGGCGGCAGCGGCATTACCATATCGTCGCAGAGCGGCCACCGCCTGCCGGCTCTGTCGCAGGAGCAAAACGACGCACTCGCAATGAGCGCGCCTGAGGATTTGCTGCATCTCGACTTCGTGAAAGCGATTACAGATACGCTGAAAGCATATCAGTACTCAAAGCGCTGCAATGTGCTCAAAGTTGCCTACGAAGCGACACGCTGGGGCAAACGCGGAGCTACAATCAACTCAATCTCTCCGGGTATAATCATAACACCGCTTGCCAACGACGAACTTCACGGACCTCGCAAAGACGGCTACCTGAAGATGATACAATCGTCGCCCGCAGGACGAGCCGGCACGCCCGACGAGGTCGGCGACTTGGCAGAATTCCTGATGTCGAGTCGCGGTCGTTTTATCACCGGTGCAGATTTCCTGATCGACGGTGGCACCACAGCAGGCTACTGGTACGGAGATTTGCAGTACCTCAAAAGTACACACTGACACTGCAATAAACTCGCCGGTGCAACCGAAAACGCATAATAGTGAAAGGCAAAGTTGTAAAAAAACGATAAAAGTTGCATAATCTGACAAAAAATGTGTAAATTTGCAGCCTGAATTGTCACATTTCCTACGGGAAATAAACATTTAAAGCGTCCTAAATACAACACTATGAAGCTTTTACAAGCCAAACTTGCCAAATACACAGTTCCTCAACAAGCCAAGGCCGCCGGAGTATATCCCTACTTCCGTGCAATCTCGTCGGAGCAAGATCCCGAAGTAATCATCAACGGCCAAAAGGTGCTGATGTTTGGCTCGAACTGCTACTCAGGTTTAGTAAACGATCCCCGTATCAAGGAAGCCGCTATCGAGGCTACCCGCAAATACGGCACAGGCTGCGCCGGCTCTCCGTTCCTCAACGGCACACTCGATCTCCACAAAAAGTTAGAGGCGCGTATCGCCGAATATATCGGCAAGGAAGATGTAATGATTTATTCTACCGGCTTCGGTGTGAACCTCGGCGTTGTATCGTGTCTCACCGGTCGCGAAGACTATATCATCTGGGACGAACAGGACCACGCTTCGATTATCGAAGGTCGTCGCCTGTCATTCTCTCAGCAATACAAGTACAAGCACAACGATATGGAATCGCTCGAACAGCAACTCCAGCGTTGCAAGCCCGACAAAGTGAAACTCATTGTCACCGACGGCGTGTTCTCGATGGAAGGCGACGTTGCAAACGTTCCCGAGATCGTTCGCTTGGCCAAGAAGTACGATGCAGCCGTTATGGTGGATGAAGCTCACGGTATCGGCGTATTCGGCGAAGGTGGTCGCGGTACTGTCAACCACTTCGGTCTCACCAACGATGTAGATCTTATTATGGGTACATTCTCGAAGTCATTTGCATCGCTCGGCGGTTTCATCGCAACTGACAAAGAGATTACCAACTACCTGCGCCACCACTCGCGCTCGTACATCTTCACGGCATCAATCACTCCCGCCTCCACAGCAGCAGCCCTCAAGGCAATCGATATTATGATCGAAGAGCCTTGGCGTCAGGAACATCTGTGGGAACTCACACGCTACGCGCTCGAAGGGTTCCGCAATATGGGTATCGAAATCGGTAACACGTCGACACCTATCATCCCGCTGTTCGTACGCGACAACTTCAAGACATTTGCCATCACGGCCGACTTGCTCAAGGAAGGCATCTTCGTCAATCCCGTGGTATCTCCCGCAGTCGCTCCGACCGATACGCTGATTCGCTTCAGCCTTATGGCCACACACACCAAGGAGCAAGTTACCACAGCTCTCGAAAAAATTCAGAAAGTATTCCGCAAGTACGAGATTATCCACTGATAATCCGACGCGGAAACAACCTTCCGCATCATATAACAATCGCTCCGAACAAGGCCACTGCTTGTTGGAGCGATTGTTTTTTATAAAAAATTCTGTTTTCGTGTAATTTTCCGTAACTTAGCGCGTCTAATGAATAGGAACAATAACAAACGATATAAATGGAAAGTATCATTGAAGTGCAAAACGTGTCGAAAGCGTTCACAAATCATGTGGCGCTCGACAACGTTTCGCTGCAAGTCCCGGTCGGGAAGGTGTACGGGCTGCTCGGTCCCAACGGCGCCGGCAAGACGACACTGCTGCGCATCATCAACCACATCACTGCTCCCGACAGCGGCCAAGTGCTGTTCGAGGGGCATCCAATCACCGCCGAAGACATAGTAAACATCGGCTACTTGCCCGAAGAACGCGGACTTTACAAGAAAATGAAAGTCGGCGACCAATGCCTGTTTTTCGCTCGCCTCAAAGGTCTGTCTAAAGCCGATGCTCTGAAGTCGCTGCACGAATGGTTCGAACGCCTTGAAATCACCTCGTGGTGGGATAAGAAGGTTGAAGAATTGTCGAAGGGTATGGCGCAGAAGGTACAGTTCATCGTCACCGTACTTCATCGCCCGCGCCTGCTCATCTTCGACGAGCCGTTCTCGGGCTTTGACCCAATCAACGCCAATGTGTTGAAAAATGAAATTCTCGCACTTCGCGACCAAGGCGCCACAGTGATATTCTCCACCCACAATATGGCCTCGGTCGAGGAGATATGCGACAACATCACGCTCATCAACCGTTCGCACAACATCCTGTCGGGCAACGTGGCACAGTTGCGCCGCGACTACGGCGGCAACCGCTATGCCATGACAATGGCCGGAGACGCCACGCCTCTGATCGGAGAGTTGTCGAACATAGGTGCAACTATGGTCATCGACAACATTGACGCCGACGGGCTCACACACGCCACTCTGTCGCTGCCGGCCGGCAACGATGCAATCCGCGCCGTCATTGCAAAAGCCAATGAAATGACGATGCTGCAAAGTTTCAACCGCATCCTTCCGTCTATGAACGACATATTCATCTCGGCAGTCGAACGCGCCAACTCATCCAATGACACCACAACCATTTCAATTCAGGCACAATGAACAACGCACTTCGCACTATCATAGCACGTGAATACCTCGAACGCGTAAAGCGCAAGAGTTTCATCATCACCACCCTGCTGATGCCGGTCATTATGATTGCATTGATGGTGATACCCGGACTTATCGCAGTATTTTCGGGGACAGAGAAGCAAACAATCGCAGTCATCGACGACACGGAAATCATCGCCCCGATTCTGCAAAACACCGACGACATCGTGTTCAGACCCGTCACTGGCGAATTGGCAGAGTTCAAGACCAATGAGGACTACACTGCAATTCTGACAATCGACCGCAACGCTATCGCTCAGCCGCGCAATGCTATAAAACTGTACACCCACGGAGCGATTCCGATGCAGACCGAAATGCTCATTACCGGCCAACTCGAAAGCGCAATACGCGACCACCGCATCGAAGGCTACGACATTCCGAACCTCAATCAGATTCTCGATGACATTGACGTTGACATAGACATCAACACCCACGATCTCGACAAAGACGATGATTCGAGTTCGACATCCTCGATGCTGTCATATATGCTGAGTATGCTCACATCGCTCACACTGTATATGGTAATTATGATTTACGGGCAGATGGTGATGACATCTATCATTGAAGAAAAGAGCAACCGTGTACTCGAACTTGTTGTATCGTCCGTGAAGCCGTTCGACCTTATGATGGGTAAAATTCTCGGCGTTGGAGCTGTTGCTGTGACACAACTTGCAATCTGGGGCGCTCTCATCACAGCCTGCTCGGCATGGCTTATGCCGATGCTGGCATCGGCCGCTTCGACCGAAGATGCATTTATTCTCGATGCACTGTCGCAACTCAGCAATGCAGGTTACATCGCCAATATCTTCATCGTGATGATATTCGCTCTGATCGGCGGTTATCTGTTCTACTCGGCAATCTATGCCGCCATCGGTTCGGCAGTCGACAATATTCAGGACGCATCGCAGATAAGCATTATTGCCGTTGCTCCGCTAATTATTGCAATGATGGTGTCAATGGCCGTATGCCAAAATCCTTCGTCGACGCTTGCCCTTTGGACAACTTTCATCCCGTTCACCTCGCCGATGATCATCATGTCGCGTATCGTCTACGGCATGCCGCTGTGGCAAGAGATTGTTTCGATAGTTGTACTTTACATCAGTTTTGTCGGAATGATATGGCTCTCGGCCAAGATTTACCGCGTAGGAATATTCATGTACGGCAAGAAACCGACAATCAAGGAACTCATCCGCTGGACACGATATAAATAACACGTCAGCATATACACGACACAGCCGCCTGCACCAATGTGCGAGCGGCTGCGTTGTTTATATAGATCTATAGATAACTACTTATATCGATTAACGCGTTCGTCATTGATCACACCGTTCCAGTTCAAACCGAAGGCAAAGTCATAGACATTGCCGTCAGCATCACAATATGGACGGATATCGCGCGGACGGTCTTCACAATGCTCCTCAACAGCCTTCATATCGGCAGGCAGTTGGAACGGAAGCAAAGCCGACGGTTCTGCACGGCCTGAGATTATATCCATACACGCTTGTGATTGTACATCAAAGCCGACAAGAATTGCATCTGCATACGGTTCGATTTCAGAAAGCACAGCAGGATTGAGCATATTCACTACAACGATGAGCGGCTTGTCACGACCGATTGCACGACGTGTCTGCTGCACGAGTTCCATATCACACCGATTGATCGTGTGAGCCGTCTTGTCTCGATAACTGCGGTCAGTGAAATTCTCGAACGGGTCGCCGCCGGCAATGCTGTGTTCGCGTGCATCGGTTGCAGTATAGTCATCATACTGTAAGCTTATCGGGATATAACCATTGCCGCCTGTCTTCAGATCCTCTGCATCATATCCCATCAGATAGCTGTGCGGCGATTCGATAAATACGATTGCGGCATCGGCATTTGCCGCATTATCGACACTGTGGAAGTAGCCGTCGAGAATGTGCTTTGCAACCGGATCGTATATCTTCTCGGGGATCATTTGCCGCCAATAATTTGGACCCTCGGGGGAACGGCGCCGAGGTATGAAAACTGTTTTCTTCGAACCGAGGGGCAACGTAGCATTGTGATTCTTAATCATAACGATGCTGCTCACCTGTTGCTCGTAACCGGCCCGCATAAACTCGGGACAACCGACCGTGTGCTCGGCCTCGTCGACATCAATATATGGATTCTCAAACAGCCCGACACGGAATATATTCAACAACAAGCGGTAAGCCGACAGCTCGAAGCGACGGCGCATCCAATCCTCTCCATGCTCCTTGACACCGATACGATATGCTTCGAGAACCGGTCCTATTTTGTCGTTGCCGCCGAACTGATCCACTCCTGCCATAAGAGCCTTGTAATGACGCTCATCTTCCGAAAGACGTTCCACTCCCCAAGGTTTGCCGGAATGGACGCCGGGATGTTCTTCATCGTGAGTGATAACCCAGTCGGTACATACAACTCCGTCGAAGCCTGCTTGCTCGCGCAGTTGATGAGTGATAATTTCATGATTGAAACCGTTGGCCACATTTTCATCAGTCTGATTGTAGGATATAGTATAATACGGCATGATTGCCGAACACGTTTTCGTAGCGCCGGTGAGATTGAAAGCACCTTGAAGGAACGGAATTTTATGCTGTTCATAGCAACCGCCGGGATATACGGCATACTTGCCGTTGCCGTAGTGCGCATCGCGGCCGCCCTCACCGCTGCCGCCTCCGGGCCAATGCTTAGCCATCGTGTTGACGCTCCGGTTATCCCAATCGCCTCTGTCAGGTGACTGGAAGCCATCGGAGTATGCACGTGTCATATCAGCTACAAGGCGCGGTTCGCATCCGAATGTACTGCTGTAACGATACCAACGAGGATCTGTCCCGGTATCGGCCTGCGGTGATAATGCCGTAGTAATACCGAGCAAGCGATATTCGCGAGCGGCTATTCGTGCAAAAGCCTCGACCACATCGGGTGAAAATGTTGAAGCCAAGCCGAGCATATTGCTCCATAGAGATATTTTACCTCCGCAGCCTGCGGCGAACTCCGCATCGGCAGTGGCATAGTGGCGAGGGTCTGAAGAGTTGTTTGCAGGAATGCCGTGTGTTCTGCCTTCAACAAAGGCCTGAACATTATTACTCCAACGAGCCGCCGTACCGGGGCTTTCCACCTTTGAGACGAGCACATGTCGCACATTATCTTCGGTCAGGAATTTCTTTTGCGAATCACTAAGGTCGTAAGGCTTCTTGCCGCTTTCTTCAAACGGCTTGCCGTCGTAAGTATCCTTTGGCATCGGTAACCAATTCTGAGGACTGTACAGCATCAGTCCGGCAATTTCTTCGATGCTCAGACGCGAGGCAAGGTCGCGTGCTCGCGTTTCGGCCGGCAATCGCCAATCCTCATATGGAAGCAATTCTCCCGTCCCGACGAAGTCCTTGAACGGCAAACCGTCAACGGTTATTATTTTAATACCCGACATCGGAGAATAGCCGAGTGTCACCTTTCCGTCAACTTTGACAAGTGTATATACGCCTTTGTTTTCGGTTGTTATGTTTTTCATTTTGAAGTCTGTTGAATTTTTCAGAATTATCTTTTTTTTGCAAAATTCGGAAATTTTTCCATAATCGGCAAGCGATACACTACGCATCTTTGACAAAAAATCGTTAACTTTGCAAATATATACACATATCACAATTTATCAATGCCAACAACTACACGACAGAGGCTCCACCAGTTCGACATGCTCAAAGGCGTGGCGATTTTTCTTGTGGTGATGGGCCACGTAATCACAATGTGCGTGCGCGAGATTGACCGCGCCACGCTTTTCAAACTTATAGAGCACATCCACATGCCGATATTCTTCGTAGTAAGCGGATGGTTTTGCATCAGACAGACCGAAAACGGCAGTCTGCGTCCTATCACACTGGGCAAGCGTGCCGCGCAGTTGTTGATTCCGTTGGTGGTCGTAAGCAGTTTGTGGTCATTGTACTTTTCCCACTCCGGATTGCAATCGCCGATAGACGCTTCACTCAACGGAATTTGGTCGAGCACATGGAAGAGCGGCTATTGGTTCACTCTCGTGCTTTTTGAAATAGTTGTAGTTATGGCTGCATTGGCAGCTACTGTGCTAAAAAAAGCATCGTCTGTCGCCGTATGGATTGCCACAGGCTTCGTAACATACGCATTACTCTGGGTTCTGTACCTATATGCCATACCAACCGAAGTCAGCAACTATATGTCGCTCGAACTTGTCATAGCCTTTTGGCCGGCATTTTTCTTCGGAGCGGTCGGTCGCAGATTTAAGGACGGATTTATGCGCACCATCCGCACATCGACTTGCCAAACAGTGGCGCTTGCCGTGCTTGCCGTGACAATGTATATGGGCTGCTGGCCATGGGAATTCGGCTTGGAAGGGCCTGCGTTGACCATACTGAACTCAGTTGTACACTTGGCCTTGGCTACAGTTGCGCTCAACGTATTCGAGCGTTGGAGCAATCGCGCTTTCGCCAAGGATGCAGCCCCGACCACACGCCGCATTGCATCGACTTGGTGCTACCTCGGTGAACAGAGCCTTGCGATATATCTTCTCCACTACTTTTTCCTCTTTCCGCTCGGTGATGTACTGCGTCCGATGCTTGAATCGGTCAACGTGGCAATCGTGCCGCTCGGCGTTGTTGCAGCCGTTGTGGCCGCTCCTGTGATAGCAGCAGTGCTTATGGTAGTGAAGATTATCGAACCTTCAAAGTTGTTCACTTTCTTACTCACCGGCAAACGATAAATCACTCGTTGATATGACCGACATCGCAACATCAACCAAGGCCATCGCTTTCGACCTCGACGATACACTCTACGACGAAGCCGAATGGGTTGATGCATGCCTGCACAACGTAGCCGACTACTGCGCCGCACACTGGAGCGATGTCACCGCCGGCGAAGTATATGCCGACCTGCACCGAGGCGCAACACCATACGACGGGCTGACCTCCGGAGCAATGGGAATGCGGATGTCGCTCGAACAGATGCTCGAAATATATCGTTCGACACAGCCCGAAACGCTTCCGCTGCGCAGCGATGCAGCCGCCCTACTCGATTGGCTACATACCTCTCGCACAGACATCGCGCTTTATCTCATCACCGACGGCCGCATCGCCGGTCAATCGGCCAAGATAAAGGCCCTGGGGCTTGAAAAATATTTCTCGCCCAAGCATATCATTATCAGCGATGCAATCGGAGGCGATAAAAAGACACCGTTGCCTTTTGAGACTGCAATGGAGCGACAAGGCGACACTGCCGGGTGGATATACATCGGCGACAATCTCGCCAAGGATTTTTATTGGCCGCGCCGAATGGGATGGTTGACTACCATGGTTCGCGATCGCGGCCGCAATGTCCACCCGCAAAATATCGACACTACACCGGCCGACTACCGCCCCGACATTACAGTCGACTCTCTAACCGAAATCATTAACTTATTAAGTCCGAAACAATGCCAACAGCATTAATAACAGGCATCACAGGCCAGGACGGTTCGTTCCTCGCCGAATTTCTTCTCGAAAAAGGATATGACGTACACGGCATCATCCGCCGCAGTTCGTCGTTCAACACAGGCCGCATAGAGCATCTGTACCTCGATGAATGGGTACGCGATATGCACCGCCGCCGGTTGGTACACCTGCACTACGGCGACCTCACCGACTCATCGTCGCTGATTCGCATCATCGGCGAGGTGAAGCCCGATGAAATATACAACCTCGCCGCACAGAGCCACGTAAAGGTGTCGTTCGACGTGCCCGAATACACTGCTGATGTTGACGCAACAGGCGTGCTTAGATTGCTCGAAGCCGTGCGTATACTCGGTATGGAGCACAAGTGCCGCATATATCAGGCATCCACATCCGAACTTTTCGGCAAGGTAGCCGAAGTGCCGCAGAGCGAGACAACACCGTTCCATCCCCGCTCGCCCTACGCTGTGGCCAAACTCTACGGCTACTGGATTATGAAGAACTACCGCGAGAGTTTCGGTATGTACACAGCCAACGGCATTCTGTTCAACCACGAATCGGAACGCCGCGGCGAGACGTTCGTAACACGCAAAATTACACTCGCTGCCGCACGCATCGTCCGCGGACTTCAGGATAAACTGTACCTCGGCAACCTCAATGCTTTGCGCGATTGGGGCTATGCGCCCGACTACGTGGAGTGTATGTGGCTCATCCTGCAACAGCCTGAGCCTGACGATTACGTGATTGCCACCGGTGAGTATCACACCGTACGCGAATTTACACAAGCGGCATTCGAGCGTGCCGGCATCACATTGCGTTGGGAAGGTGAAGGCTTGGATGAAAAAGGCATCGATACGGCCACAGGACGAGTACTTGTGGAAGTCGATCCGCGATTCTTCCGTCCCGCCGAAGTGGATCAGTTGCTCGGCAACCCCACAAAGGCTCGCAAGCAACTCGGATGGAATCCGCGCAAGACATCGTTCCAACGTCTTGTAGAAATTATGGTCGACTCGGACCTCGCATCTATCGACGCCAAGAAATAAACGCCATGACATCAATTGCAAAAGACACCAAGATATACGTTGCCGGCCACCGAGGATTGGTTGGCTCGGCAATTATGAAAAACCTGCAACAGCGCGGCTTCACCAACGTCATCGGCCGCACACACACCGAACTCGACCTACTCGACCCGGTAGCCGTAAAGAAATTCTTCGATGAAGAACGACCGGAGATGGTCGTTCTTGCCGCTGCACACGTAGGCGGCATTATGGCCAACTCCATATACCGCGCTGATTTCATCTATCAGAACATAGAGATTCAGCAGAATGTAATCGGCGAGGCATGGCGTCACGGTGTGCAACACCTGCTGTTCCTTGGTTCGACTTGCATCTATCCGCGCGAGGCGCCGCAACCAATCACGGAAGACTCGCTGCTGACAAGCGCACTTGAATACACCAACGAACCGTACGCAATTGCCAAGATTGCCGGACTGAAGTTGTGCGAATCGCTCAACCTGCAATACGGTACGGATTATATTGCCGTGATGCCGACCAACCTTTACGGCCCGGGCGACAACTTTGACCTCGTTAACTCGCACGTATTGCCGGCAATGATGCGCAAGATGCATTTGGCCAAGTTGATGAACAACGGCGATGTGGAAGGCTTGCGCCACGACCTTACATTACGCCCTATTCCCGACTTCGATGCCTCAACAGCATCCCTCGACGACTTTGCCAAAGCCTTGGCAAAATTCGGCATCTACTCTGAACGTCTTGAACTATGGGGCTCGGGAAGTCCGCTTCGCGAATTTCTGTGGAGCGAGGATATGGCCGATGCATCGGTTCACATCCTGCTCAACGTATCGTTCAAAGACATTGCCGATGGCATGAAGGAAGTGCGCAATACGCACATCAACATAGGCACAGGCAAAGAACTCACAATCGCTCAACTTGCCAAAGCGATCAAGCAGGCTGTAGGATATGAAGGCGAGATACACTGGGATGCCTCCAAACCAGACGGCACACCGCGCAAACTATGCAATGTGGACCGACTGCACGAACTCGGTTGGCGCCACAAAGTTGAACTGCCAGAAGGTATCGAACGCCTGTACAAGTGGTATCTAACCACAGAGCACCCGGCACGATAAGCAACTTTAACAGGCAACCGAAGCGGTATTCAGAATTTTTTTACGAACTTTGCACTTTGATAACTATATATAATATATGGAATTTAAAGCCGAACAAATAGCGCAACTGGTTGGAGGAACTGTCGAAGGCAATCCGGATGCGGCGGTTCACACTTTCTCGAAGATTGAGGAGGCCGCTGAAGGTTCTATTACCTTCCTCGCCAACCCCAAGTATGCGCACTATATATATACCACAGGTGCAAGTATCGTGTTGGTGTCAAACACCTTTGAAGCAACTGCACCCATAAAGGCCACACTCATTCGTGTGGCAGATCCTTACGCTACGCTGTCGGTGCTACTCGAATATGCGGCAAAGGCAATGTCACCACAGCCCACAGGCATCGAGCAACCATGCCACATTGCCGAAGGTGTCAGTGTGCCTGATGATTGTTACATTGGTGCATTCGCGTATATCGGTCGCGGCGTAAAATTAGGCAAAGGCGTCAAGATTTATCCCCAGGCCTACATTGGCGACGGGGTTGTACTCGGCGATGACACCACAATATATGCAGGCGTCAAGATTTACCATAATTGCCACGTAGGCAACCGCTGCGTGATACATGCCGGTGCCGTAATAGGTGCTGACGGGTTCGGCTTCGCTCCGCTGCCCGACGGATCGTATCACAAGATACCGCAAATCGGCAACGTCGTTATCAACGATGACGTAGAAATCGGAGCCAACACAACAATCGACCGAGCCACAATGGGTTCGACAGTCATTGAAAAGGGCGTTAAACTCGACAACCTCATCCAGGCCGCTCACAACACCACTATCGGTCACGACACTGTAATCGCCGCTCAGGCGGGCATTGCGGGGTCGACACACATCGGAGCCAACTGTATGATTGGCGGCCAAGTGGGTTTTGCAGGACATATCACCGTAGGCGACGGTGTGCATATCGGCGCACAGTCGGGCATCCCCGGAAACGTGGCCGGCGGCAGCACACTGATGGGCTACCCGGCAGTCAACAGCAGCGACTTCGCTCGCCAAGCCGTGTATATCAAGCGACTCGGCAAACTCTACGACCGCGTGGCTCAAATTGAAAAAGACATCAAATCAGAAAAATAAAAAACGACCATATATGAATCAGACAACTCTTCAGAGTTCCTTCACCCTTAGCGGTAAAGGTCTGCATTCGGGATGCAAACTCAATGCCGAATTTTGCCCGGCTCCCGAAAATCACGGATATAAAATTCAGCGCATCGACCTCGAAGGTCAGCCCACGATCGACTGCATAGCCGAAAATGTGGTTGCAACGAACCGCGGTACCGTACTGGGCAAAGGCGAAGTTATCGTCAGCACAGTAGAGCATGCAATGGCTGCCCTCTACGCTCTCGGCGTAGACAACTGCCTCATCAAAGTCGACGGTCCTGAAATTCCCATCCTCGACGGCAGCGCCAAGCCTTTCGTTGACGCCATCAACAGCGTCGGAATCACCGAACAGAAAGCCGAAAAGGACTACTACGTAATCAAGCACAAAGTTGAAGTAGTCGATGAGGAGAGCGGTTCGAAGATCATGATTCTGCCCGATGATGAATTCTCTGTGGAAGTAAAGGTTAATTTCCAATCGCCAGTACTGGCCAACCAGTATGCTTCAATGGAGCATGAGGAAGAATTTGCGAAAGAAATCGCTCCGGCTCGCACATTCGTATTTGTTCGTGAAATCGAACCGCTGCTGCAGGCAGGTCTTATCAAGGGCGGCGACCTCGACAACGCTATCGTCATCTACGACAGCCCCATGTCGCACGAAGCACTCAAAGATATCGCCGCTCTCACAGGTGCCGAATGCCCCGATGTCGAAACATACGGATACATCAATCCCAAGCCTTTGCAGTTCGAAAACGAACCGGCACGCCACAAGTTGCTCGACATCATCGGCGACATTGCTTTGATCGGTCGTCCCCTCAAGGGCAAGATTATCGCAACCAAACCGGGTCACACCATCAACACCCGCATCAGCAAGGACATCCGTCGCGACATCAAGCGTCAGGAAGTTCAGGCTCCGGTGTACGATCCCAACAAGGAACCTCTGATGGACAACAACCGCATCCGCGAGTTGCTTCCCCACCGCTATCCGTTCCTGTTGGTTGACAAGGTAATCGAAATCGGAACAAGTTACATCGTCGGCGTAAAGAACGTAACGACCAACGAACCGTTCTTCCAAGGTCACTTTCCGCAGGAACCCGTTATGCCCGGCGTTCTGATGGTGGAAGCGATGGCTCAGACTGGCGGTCTGCTCGTACTGTCTACCGTTGACGAGCCCGAACGCTACTCGACATACTTTATGAAGATAGACAATGTAAAGTTCCGCCAAAAAGTCGTTCCCGGCGACACACTTCTTTTCCACGTATCGTTTATGACTGAACTGCGTCGCGGTTGCGCCGTGATGAAGGGTCGTGCATTCGTGGGCGAAAAGATAGTGTGCGAATGCGAGTTTATGGCTCAAATCATCAAAAACAAATAAGCAAGCTATGCGTCAACCGTTAGCATATATACACCCGGCCGCAAAGATTGCACCGAGCGTAGTCATCGATCCGTTTGTGACGATTGATCAGAATGTGGAGATCGGCGAGGGTACTCGCATCCTTTCGGGTGCAACAATACTTGAAGGCAGCCGTATTGGCGCCGGATGCACCATCTTCCCGGGCGCGGTAGTGGGAGCAATCCCTCAGGACCTCAAATTCCAGGGCGAAGAAACGCTTGCTATCATCGGAGACGGCACAACACTGCGCGAATGCGTGACAGTGAACCGCGGCACGGCAGCAAAAGGCAAGACCGTTGTCGGCAAGAACTGCCTCATCATGGCCTACTCACACGTGGCACACGACTGCGTTGTGGGTGACAATGTTATTATCTCCAATGCCACACAACTTGCAGGCGAGGTTGTCGTTGACAACTATGCCATCATCGGCGGAGGCACATTGGTTCATCAGTTCTGTCACCTCGGCGCACACGTGATGATTCAAGGCGGCGCACTGATCAACAAGGATATACCTCCTTATGTGAAGGCTGCACGCGAGCCGATCGCTTATACGGGCATTAACTCCGTGGGCTTGCGTCGCCGCGGCTTCTCCAATGAGGACATCCGTGACATTCAGGAAATATACCGCTACATATATATGAACAATCTCAACGTGACGGATGCCGTGATGCGCATCGAAGCCGAATTGCCGGCGACCAAGGAACGTGACGAGATCGTACAGTTCATCCGCAATTCCAAGCGAGGAATTATTCGCGGTTATTTCTCATAATACAAACCATAAAAGAGTCGGGCCCGGGCGGTCGGTTCGTCGCGCGTCCTTCCTGTAGAGGACGTGAGGAAAGTCCGGGCAACACAGAGCGCCAAACTCTCCACGGAGAGGCGGCCGAACAGGTCGCAGCAGAGTGACAGAAAACAACCGCCGACGCTTCGGCATCGGTAAGGGTGAAAAGGCGGGGTAAGAGCCCACCGGGCGCGACAGCGATATTGCGTGCCGCATTCCTTTTGGGTTGCAAGGTCAAGTATACCGGCATATATGGGTGGCTCGCTCATTGTCGGGGGGTAGACTGCGAAGATAAATGACGAACGGAAACGGCCAACGTCAGTGCCTCGGCGCTGAAACAGACCGACCACATAACTCGGCTTATAGATTGCCCCGACGGCCCGGCTCTTTTTTACACTAATAATATACCCTATTCTCATAATACTTATGAGCATCGAAAACATAGACTGGTGGACCGCTCCGGCAAGTGCCGACGACGGCAGTGAACGTCTTGTGATGGTAACCGGCCGCCGCGACGTGACAAAGTTTCGCAACAATCCGCGCTTCACAATCCGCATCGAAATCACTTGGCCTTATGATGAAGCGCCGACAGCCGGTATGCCCGACGACGACAATGCCGCACTGATGGGCACAGCCACCGATGCTCTTCTCGAAGTATTGGACAAAGACCCTGTGTCCGTAATGACAGGGATATTCACAGGAGCAGGCAACCGCACGTGGGTGTTCTACACACTGTCAACGCACATCTTCCAGAAAAAACTCAACGAAGCACTGGCCGAATTGCCAACGCTGCCACTACAAATCATCGCCGAGAATGACCCCGATTGGGAAGCCTACGACGAGATGGCAGAATTAGCCGTAGAGTAAATTAGCCGTAGAGTAAAGACAACAAAAAAACGCGCCGAAGCGCGTTTTTTTTCGTTAATGTCGATTTACTTATAAAGTCTTCACCCATTCATCAACGTCGGACTGCGATACGCTGTTAAGGAGTTTGCCGTCGTTCCATTTAACTTCAGGATAATCCTTGCGGAGCAGTTCCACAGAATGCTCGATGGTGCTGCCGCCCGAGGTCATAAACGGAACAACCGTTTTGCCTTTTAGGTCGTAGGCTTCAACGAAAGTGTTGATGATGCGCGGAGCCATATTCCACCAGTTGGGATAGCCGAGGTAGATCACATCGTATTGGCTCAGATCGGTCTTGTTCATCACGATTGCGGGGCGCGATGAGGAATCGTCGTTTTCCTTGCAGCAACGTGAGGTAGGTTCGGTCCAATCGAGATCCGCTGCCGAGTATTCTTCCTGAGGCTGAATTTTGTAGAGTTCGCCACCGGTAGCGGTTGCTATCATTCGCGCTACATTCTCGGTAGTACCGGTAGCGGAGAAATAAGCAACAAGAACCTTGTCGGACTGTACGGCTTCAGTTGATGCCGTTTCGCCGGATTCGGCTTTCTTGGCACAAGCGGTCATTGTAGTAAACAGAGTCATAACTGCTGCAAACATTAAGATGATTTTTTTCATATACTGTATATTTAATGTGTATCGATACATTATCACGTTGCAAAGATAATACAAGTAATCAATTGATGCATAATACAAATTACGGATTATGTTACCGAAATTTCTGATAAAAAGAGCGCGTGCCATTCCATTTTGGCACGCGCTCATACTTTGCGATATTGTCTGCTAATGCCGCCCGAGATTATTTCTTGGCATCGAGTTGTTCGAGAAGAACTTCAACCGAACGTATGAGCTGACGGTCGACGCCTTCAATCACTTCGTTGGGATCATTGTAGACAACAACATCAGGATTAAGTTGACGATTTTCGAGAACATTGCCGTTCATATCCATCGATGTCACTTCCGGGATACCGAATACAAGTGTGGGATCAATCTGCGTTTCCCACCACACGGCAGTCATAGTACCCGGAACGGGAGCGCCTACTACCTTGCCAAGGCCAAGGGTCTGGTAGGTATATGGTGTACCGTGAGCATCCGAATAGTTGGCCTCGTTGACAAGCATTACAGATGGCTTTGTCCACTGAGAGAAAGGTTCGGAACCGATATAGTTGCCGCGCGGTACGAAACGCACGTATTCGCGACCGCCAAGCAGTTGGGCTATATCGTTGTGAAGCCAGCCGCCGCCATTCCAACGAGTATCAACGATTACGGCCTCGCAGTTGCGATACTTGCCGAGCAATTCGGAGTAAACGGTGCGGAAGCTCGGGCTGTCCATACCTTCAACATGTACGTAGCCGATGCGACCGCCCGATACTGAATCAACAACGGCCTGATTGTGGCGTACCCAACGTTTGTAGAGCAAGTCGCTTTCTTCGCCGGAAGATATAGGCTTGACTTCGATATTGCGTTCCGAGCCGTCGGCAGCGGAGCGAACGGTGAGACGCACTCGCTTGTCGGCCTTGTTCATAAGCAGAGGATTGTAGTCCATTCCGGCGGTGATAGCCACACCATCAATTGCTGTGATGATATCACCGGCTTTGACGCCTGCCTTGGCTGTTGACAGCGGACCGCCGGCAATAGGTTCAACCACTCGAAGACCGTCGCCTTCGTAATTGTCATCGAAGTATGTAGCAAGCGATGCTGTCGAATAACTATTATGAGAATAGTAGCGACCGCCGGTATGCGAAGCGTTAAGTTCTCCGAGGATTTCACTCAGCAGAATGGCGAAATCGTGATTATTGTTGATGTACGGGAGGAAGCGGCGATAGTGTTCGCCATAGCCGTCCCAGTCGACGCCGTGGAGGTTGACATCGTAGAACTTGGCCTTGACCTGCGACAGCATATGGTCGTAGATGTATTCGCGTTCGAGCGAGGGATGACGTTCGTACGGTGCTTCGAATGCGATGCTTGTACTCTCACCACGGCTGAGGTCAACCTTCTCCATACCTTTATATGATATAACAAAGATATTCTCGCCCTTGGCATCGGGAATGATACCACCCATGACATTACGGGCAAGCACCTTGGTTTCATCTTCACGAAGATCCGTTTCCATCAGGTTGTACTTGCCGGTATTGTCGGCAACGATATAATAAAGCTTATCACCGTCGTTAGAGAGGAGATAATCAATGATGCCGCCGGAACGCGGAGTAAGTCGTTCGATGCGAAGCAAACGATTGGCCAAATCGAATTGGACAGGTGCTTTTTCTTCCTTCACATCCTTGTCCTTGCTCTTGCCTTTGTTCTTATCCTTGGACTTCGATTTATCCTTGCCGTCGGCCTTGGCTTCGTTGTCGTCATCGGATTTTTCATTTTCCTTGGCGAGAGCAGCCTCCTCTTCTGTGAGGTGCAGCTTGTCGTAGGCCTCAGGCGTGAGAGCCATAAAGAGTACGTCGCTCTGCTCGCCCCAACTACCGTGTGAACGAAGGCCGAAACGACTACTTTCCCAGGTGATAGCTTCGCCGTTCAATGCCCAACGCGGATTGGCATCGTTATATCCGCTCTCTGTGAGGTCGACAACCTGCGAGCCGTCGGCGGCCACCAAAGCAATATCTTTGTTGTTCCAACCGCCTACCCCGATATAATCGACAAGCAGATTGCGGCTGTCGGGACTCCACATGAAGTTGATGTCGCCATCGGAGTAAGAATAGTTGTACTTGCCGTCGAGAGCCGTTATGACATTCTTCGAGGCAACGTCGAGAACACGCAGTGTGGTGCGGTCTTCGAGGAATGCAATTTTCTTGCCGTCGGGACTGTAATCGGGCTGCTGTGCAGACGTTTCGCAAGAATAGAGAAGTTCCTCAACGATGTCGGTTGCATAGGTAAAACACTTCTCATCCTTATTCTTGATTGTGGCCGTGTAGAGTTGCCACTTGCCGTCGCGCTCGCTGTCGTAGACAAGAGTGCGGCCATCAGCGCTGAAGCTGATGCGGCGTTCCTGACCCGGCGTATTAGTGATGCGCTTCGTAGTGGAATACTTTACCGAAGTAACATACACATCGCCGCGAAGCACGAAAGCCACTTCCTTACCGTCGGGACTTACGGCCATTGTCGTAGCACCTGAAGTACGCAGGCTGTTGACCATATCAAGGTCGTAGTCGTCAGATACAATTGTGACGTCAACCTTCTCGGGTTGGCCGCCCGGAGTCAGCGTGTATATCTCGCCATCCCAACTGAAAGCAAGTGTGCCGTTAGAAGCAGCCGACAGAGAGCGAACAGGATACTTGGTGAAAGCCGTGAGCTGACGTTTCTCACTTCCTGAAAGATTGCGGCTATAGACATTGAGCGTGCCGTCTTCTTCGCTGAGATAGACAAACGAATCCTTACCGGTCCACACAGGATCCTGATCATTGCCATTGAAATCGGTGAGACGCTTGTACTTACCGTCCTTGATCAGCCACACATCGCCTGTACTCGACGATGTCTCGTGCTTGCGATAGGCATTTTCATATCCCTTTCGATCCTGATACAACACCTCGCCGGCAGCGTTGACACTTAGACGTTGCATCGGAATGGTTGAAAACATCTTGGGTCGGCCGCCGTTAATACCCACAGCATAAATTTGTGTGGAGAATGCGCCTTGAGCGGCTGTGCGTGCCGGACGATAAGCCGACACATAAAGGACTGTACTGTCATTGAGCCAAGCGCGAGGCGACTCTGCGGCCGAATTTGTGGTAAGACGACGTGCCGTCCCCCCTGCTGCGGGAATAACGAATACATCCGACGAGCCGTCGCGATCACTCAAAAAAGCGAGTTTCGTTCCGTCGGGACTCCATACAGGAGATGATTCGTAGGCCGAATTGGATGTAATCTGCTTTGCCACACCGCCTTTGACCGGAACTGTGTAGATGTCGCCCTTGAATGTGAAGGCTATCGCTGTCTCTTATACACATCTCCGAGCCCACGA
>CALKKU010000048.1 GCA_937995285.1 uncultured Bacteroidales bacterium
GAGGATTTAATTATTTCTTGCTTGAATACGGGCACGATACATCGCTTCTTTTGCTCCGCCATTAGCAAGAAAATCTTGTTTCACAAGTTCAATAAGTTTGAAAAGCATAGCATCTGTCTGATGAATCATGCAAATAGCAAGATTTGCTATTTCACAGTCATTTAGTCGTTCGCACAAACTCATAAAGACTTTTGAGTCAGAGTTATTAATACAGAAAGTCCTCATTCCGGCGAAGCGTGGATGTTTTAAACTCCACTGTTCCAACTTTCTTACTCGCAGATAATCCTCGTAGTCAATGAGCAATTCTTGAAGACTGGCTTTCGCAACATTCATCAACTTTATCTCGGTTTCGGCAGATGTATTGCCGGCTGCACGACCTTCGGCAATATTTTGTTTGCCCGATCGAGCCGCCTGCACCATTTGGTCAACAGTTCGATCTCCTAAAGATAAAAAACGATGAGCGAAGTGCCAAGTAATATCATAGATGCACTCCGCTTTCTGAAATGCCTTGAGATTTCGGTAAGAACTTTTCTGTTTAAGAAAGTCCATATTTTATTAATTTTTTCGTGATTTCACTAATGGCTATTATAGCTATAACAGCTATAACAGCTATAATGGCTATAATTCTATACTACTACAAATTTAATAAAAAGCATCCATATTTTAATCAAAACATTGATATTTTGGTCATCACTACCAAAATCAGTGAGCGTCGGGAATTATCTGTCGTAACTTTGCAGTGTCGATTGTCGACAAAGTGAGTTATCATGTAGTATAAAGAAAAGATTTGTAGTAACTTTGAAAAATTAATGACTATGAACAAGAAAAAACTTTGGTGGTTCAACCCCGAAAATGACATCGCACTCGCACGTAACATCGCATCGTTCACTCCGCCCAAGGCCGGCGTGGAAATGCGCCGAGCAGGAGCTTTACTTCCAATGTGGCTTGGAGGCAGTGGAGACATGGTTGACTGTGAAGGAGTTGACGAGGCACTTCTGAGCCGTTGGCAGCACGATTTCCGAATAGAAGTCGAGCCATGGAATCATTGTACGACTGAGCTGTCACCAACTCCATGGGGATGGTCTGAGGCTGCGCGAAAGCACTTTATTGATTGCGGCTTCAATCTCGACGCATTGCCTCGAGGAGATGTTCTCGATCGTATGCGCATGCTTTCGCATCGCCGCACAGCTGCTCGGGTGGCTCGGATTGTCAGCGAACAAGCCGACTTTGCTCTTTGGCCGTCGGCTGAAGAAGCGACGGACGTTGAAGAATTGCGGCGTCTGATCTCACGGCCCGGATGTTGGGTGGTAAAGTCGCCATGGTCGTCGAGCGGACGAGGACTGCTATATGCTGACTCGGGCAATATAGAGCGCGTCATATCGTCAGCCGCAGGCACCATCAGGCAACAAGGCTCGGTGATGGTGGAGCATGCAGCACGGCGATTGCTCGACTTCGCAATGCTGTTCAATGCAGGCGATAGCGGAGTTGAATTTGTCGGTTATTCGGTCTTTGATGCCGATGATCGCGGTGCCTATCAAGGCAACATTGTCGACAATGACGATGCACTGAAAGCATTGATAACGCAATATATTCCGGAACGGCAACTCGATGATGTGAGAACTATGCTGTCGTCGGCAATAGCGCAAGTCATCGGCAACGATTACCTGGGACCGATAGGAGTGGATATGCTCATAGCGGACAATAACGGCGAAAATATACTTGACGCCGTGGTGGAAATTAATTTTCGCTATACGATGGGCTTTGTCGCTCATGCCTTGGCTCGACACGTTGCGAAAAGGGGACGATTCGCATGTCTGCACAGGCCCTCGACGGCATGCGCGGATTACGAACTGGACGACACCGGGCGTATTACAAAAGGCTGCTTGGGATTGACGCAACCGGGATGTAATTTCGACTTCGTGCTCGAAGTTTAATATCCTTTGCGATATTTGCCCTCATCGGCATCGTCGAGAATCGACAGATATGATGCGTAGCGCGATTGAGCTATGCGACCTTCGTCGAGTGCGGTAAGTACGGCACAGCCTGGTTCGTGAGTGTGTGTACAGTTGCCGAAGCGACATTCGCTTGACAATTTGAAAAGTTCGGGAAAGTAATGCCCCACTTCATATCGGTCGAAGTCGATAGTACCGAATCCGCGTACTCCCGGAGTGTCGATAATGGCGCCGTCGCCTCCCGGCAGGTCAAAAAGTTGGCTGAATGTAGTGGTGTGCATACCGGTATCGTGCACGGCTGATATTTCACCGGTTTTAAGGTTCAGTTCCGGAATAAGGCGATTGATGAGGGTTGACTTACCTACGCCGGAGTTGCCCGAAACCAATGTTCGCTTGCCACTGAGTGCATTGCGCAACTCATCAAGGCCTTCGCCTGTCTGCGCTGACAACTCAACCACTTCATAGCCAATCGAGCGGTAGAGATATGCCACTGCTTCGAGCAGTTCGCGATCTTCGTCATCGGTAAGTAAGTCGACTTTGTTAATGGCAATCAATGCAGGCACATTGTATGCCGCAGCAGTGGCAAGGAAGCGGTCGATGAAGGTTGTCGATGTAGTAGGGTGGGCGAGCGTCACCACAAGCATAGCCAAGTCGATATTGGCCGCTATGATCTGTGATTCCTTCGACAGGTTGCTCGCACGGCGAATGATATAGTTGCGACGTGTGTCGATAGCGGTGATATAGGCCACACCGTCGCTACCGGGTTGCCCCACGGTGACATGGTCGCCAACCGCCACGGGATTTGTGGTTCGGATGCCTTTGATGCGGAATGAACCTTTGGCTTTGCACAATATCTCGTCCGAACCTCCGTCGGGAACGACTACATAGTGCGAGCCGGTGCTGCGAACAACTGTACCTTTCATACCGACAAGCATTATATTCGTTCCACGTCGGTTGCACGAAGCCAGGCAGAAGCCGATCCGCCGCCGATTCGGACATTGTACCACATGGGCGATTCGGAGTCGTCGGGAGTATCTATCGAATCTACGATTTCTACCTTAGTGCCTTCGTGAAGCGGAACGACCTTTTCGGTATTGCGCGGCTGACGCGGCACGGAATTGAGAAGTGTCGACGGCGCCGTAACAATCGCGTCCGAGTGATCATCGATGCGCTTTGCAGCATCGTGAGCCACTACGATAAAGTACATTGACATTATGAGAAGAGCAATACCTCCGAAGAAGCCGACCTTGCGCAGCATCACATTGCCGGCAAATATATAGAGCGCCACGGCGCCGCACAGTATTATGAACGACAGCAATGCTATCCATGCCCATGAATTTGCCGACATAGCACAGACTATTGAGTGATGCGCACTCGTGAGGATAGAATTATTATCTTCGGGCTTGTCTTCAAGGCGATTGTTGACAAAGTCGAGATTGGCGCGAGCTTCTTTGTGCGACGGATCGATTCGCAACGCACGCTCGTAGGCCAACACGGCTTGAGCCACATTGCCTTTGCGATACCAGGCATTGCCAAGGTTGTAGTACACGGCCGCAGAGCGTCCTTGCTCGTTCAGTACATTGTTGTATAGTTCAATCGCTTCACCCCAACGTTCGTGAGTGTAAGCAGAATCGGCCAAGGCCGGAACTGTTGCCGCATGGATTCCAGGTGCCACTACGGACAAAAGTATGACAATCAGAGCATATTTCAGGCGTTTCATTGCTTTCATCATTTGAGGTCTTCGATTGATTTAACAGCCGATGTGGCACGATTCATAATTGCAGTCATTTCGCTGTCGGACCCCATCGGGGTGAAGCGAGCCATTTCGCAATCATCAAGTACGGCGAGCACTTCATCGACGGTTGTTTGGTCTGCTCCGCGCTCTGTCAACTTCTGTGCGATTGTTTCTCTGATGAGCTGTGAAGGCTGCATCGACAGTTTATCGCCAATATAACCGCGCAGTGCCTGAGCAAGTTCTTCGTAGAAGTGTGCACTGTCGTGAGCTTTCAGGTAGTGCGAAGCGACCTTGAAGCGCTTGGCGGCAACACGACCGGCACGAGCCAAGCGGCGTCCCGTGACATCGGCATTGAGGCGTGCCTGTCGACGATATATGAGAACTACCGCAATCAAAGCCAAAGCAATGACGAAGTAGGCTGAAGTGTACCACCAACTGCCATACACCGGCGAACTTACAGTATCTACACGAGCAGGCAGCGGCTTGATGTGCAAGATGTCGGTCATCTGCGTTTCGACCTGCTTCTGAGAGCCTGCGGCGGGAGCGTTGCCGCGAAGCACGTTGAGATCGTAGGCTTTCGTTGAGAGAGTAACATACTTGCCGGCCGACGGGTTGAAGTATACAAAGTCTTGCGCCGGAATCGAGAAGCGTCCGACTTCCTGCGCAACGAACGGAATATCGGCGCGGAACGAACCTTGCTGAGTAGAGCCGTTGAAGTTTACATCGAAATCGGTCTTGGCCGTATATTTTTCGAATGTCGACGGGAACTGAACCTCGGGCGCTGTCAGGTACTTCAAATTGCCTGTGCCTTTTACAATCATGGAATATGTGGCCGATTCATTCGAGCGAACTATTTCGGGTTGCAATTCAGTCGAGATTGTGAAGTGCCCCACGGCTCCGCTGAAGTTGGCCGGGCGAGGCTCGGGTAGGGGCTTTACATTAAGTACGGCCGTATTGGTACCGGTCGATACCTTGCGCGGAACTTCGCGGCGAGTGACGAACGAGTGGTAGCGAACGTTCTCGAACTCGACGATGTCGATGTCGTACTGCCCCGATGAAACTTTCAACTGACCGGATTGCTGCGGATATATCAGATAGCGACGAAGTTCTACGGTTTCGTAGTTCTCGCCGCAGATTTGCTCAACTTCGTGGCGCTGGACAGTCGGAAGGTCTTCGGTAAGGAAGCCGTTGAATTCGGGCAACTTGGCTGCGTTGAACGTGGAGCCGTTGATTTCAAACTGACGGTTGTACTTCACTGCAAGTTTGATGATGGCTACCACAGGTTCCATCTCGTAGACCGATGAGCGAGAGAATGTGATAAGCACTTTCAAATCACCGGCTTTTGTGTTGCCTACACTCGAACCGACCACTTGCTGACCCGAAGCGGCCTGTCCGCGGCCTGCTCCTGAATTTTGTGCCTGTGCACTGCTGCCTGCACTGAGAATTTTAATCTTTGCAGGTTTTGTCTTATAGGTGGTGCCGCCAACTTTTATTGATATGGTGGGAATTGTTGCTTCACCTTCCGAGCGCGGTACATAGGTGTACGTGAGCGATAGGGTATATTCGGTCTTTGAACCTGAACGTGAATCGTAGGATGAGAACATGCCGCTTTCGGTCGCGGGGCCGTAGCGGAGATCCATTCCGTTGATTTCAGGATGCGACGGCGACGGATTGGACGCTGAGTTTATGACCTTGCCGTCGTCGGTCTTGAGAACATATGTAACCTGATATGGACGTCCGACAATGGCATTCGACGGCTGGCGCAAGTCAAATGTTACGTAAGCCGACGCCGCGAACGACCATATGGTCGAAAGCACGAGGGTGAGGAGTGTTTTTAAGTATGAACGTTTCATGCGTTGATGCGATTACCAAGGTTTGTCGGTGTAAGGACGACCGGTGGCGGGAGCTTGGTTGCGACGTCGGGTGGAATTTTCCTTGTTCTGTACCGACTGCAATATTTGAGCGGCATTCTGCGACATTTCTTCGGGCTTGGGTTGCTGCTGTTGCTGCTCCTGCTGTTGATTTTGTTGTTGCTGTTGTTGTTGATCTTGCTGCTGTTGCTGTTGATCTTGTTTGTCCTTGTCTTGATCTTGATTCTGCTGTTGATCCTTATTTTGCTCCTGTTGTTGCTTCTTCATAAGAGCGATGAGCAGGTTTTGACGAGTCTTTTTATTGTCGGGGACAATTCGCAACGACTCTTTGTAGCACTCGATAGCCTTGTCAAGTTCATTGTCATTGAACATCATATTTCCGAGGTTGTAGGCCGACTTTGCCGCCAATTCGGGGTAATTGGCCTTATCTTTCATCAGCCCGTCGAAAATCTGAAGAGCCTGCGGACGCGGATCGTTTTGCTTGCCCTTATTGTTGTCATCAGACAGTTGGACGAGTGTCAGGGCCTTGTTGTAGAGGGCATACGGCGAATTTGGGTTGAGTGCCAAGGCTCGTTCATAACACTGCAATGCAGCGTGATAGTTGCTGTCGTTGAAGCATTTGTTGCCTTGATGCACGTAGTTGCGCTCGGCCTTTGTAGAGGTCTGCAAATATGTCTTGTCATCGGCCTTTGCCGCGCCGGAGCATAAGGCAAAGGCAATCAACAGTAGAATGAACTTTTTCATTTTTCTTTCTTTGTGAAGAAGTTAATCTTGCTGAGCCAATTGTTCTTACGCGTAAGAACGAAGATGTCCAGAATCAAGAATATGACTGCTATCCAGGCAAACACAGGAAACTGTTCGGCACCTGTTGTGTACTTCATATTCTTGAATTGCGACTTCTGGAGGGTATCGAGTTGGTCGGCAAGTTTGTCGAGAGCATCAGATGCCGCGCCGTTGACGAAGATACCTTTGCCTGCCGATGCAATCTGAGCGGCGAGGTCGGCATTGAGAGCGGTCTTTACGGTCTGACCCTCATTGTCGGTCATCCACTGACCGCGCTTGCCATCGACAGGGATTGGAGCGCCGTTGCCCGAACCGAGACCGATTACATTGAGTTGAATGCCTTTGTCAGCTGCCGTTTTAGCGGCATCGATGGCATCACCTTCGTGATCTTCGGCATCGGTGATGAGGATTAATGCTTTGTGAATGTGTTCGTCGCCTGTAAAGCCTGCGGCAGCCATCGAAATGGCTTCGGCCAATGAGGTGCCTTGATACTGCATCATCTTGGGCGAAAGTTCGCTAAGATACATCTTTGCCATGCCGAAGTCGGTAGTGATGGGCAACTGGGTCTTGGCTGTACCGGCAAAGACTACGAGGCCGACTTTATCGTTCTGAAGTTTGTCGATGAGTTTTTCGAGTAGCAGACGGGCTCGGTCGAGTCGCGACGCGCCGTTGATGTCGTCGGTTGCCGATGCGCTCATTGAATTTGACAAGTCGAATGCAATCATTATCTCGATGCCGGCGCGGCTTTCTTCGTGCTGCTTCTCTCCGGCACGCGGGCGAGCAAGCACAATGACCAATGCCGCGAGTGCCACCATTCGCAGTACGAATTTAAGCGACGGCTTGTATGGGGACGTTTCGGGCATCAGTGATGCTATGACTTCCGGTTGGCCGAATCGGGCAAGTCGACGTCGGCGACTGCGACGCGACCACCAAAATATGGCATAAAACACCGGGATGAGCCACAGCAGGTTGAGTAAGTAAGGATGAGCGAAGTCAAACATATTTTATCCTCTCGATTTTACTTTCATGTTCAATAATCAGGGTATCGGACGCAAGAAGATGTAGCGCAACAGCATCTCGAATGCAAAGAGCGCGAATGCCAGCCACGCCCACAACTCGTAGTTGTCCTCGGTATGGGAGAACTGCTTGACATCGATACGGGTCTTTTCCAGCGCGTCAATTTCTTTGAAGATTTGGCTCAGACTCGAATTGTCAACGGCACGATAGTAGCGTCCGCCTGTAGTCGAGGCAATTGAGCGCAAGGTGCTTTCATCCATCTCAACTTTCTGTTGGGTGAAAACGACACGACCGCTGTAGTCGTAGGCAGGCGCAAGAGCCATACCGTTGGTGCCGACACCGATGGTGTAAACCTTGACGCCAAGTTCTTTGGCAACACCGGCCGCGGCCATCGGCGTGACAACGCCGCAGTTGTTAGTACCATCGGTGATAAGTATGATGCTGCGGCTCTTGGCCTTGCCGTCTTTAAGTCGGTTGATCGCCGTGGCAATACCGTCGCCGATCGCTGTACCGTCTTCGATAGTACCGATACGGAGTGTCGACAGATAGTTGACGAGCTGTGCACGGTCGCCGGTCATTGGCATACCGGTGAGGCTTTCGCCGGCAAATATCACAAGACCGATATTATCATTTTCGCGGCCTTGGATGAATTGCGAAGCGATTGTCTTTGCAGCCTCGAAGCGGTCGGGTTTGAAGTCCTTGGCATACATCGACGAAGACACGTCGAGCGCAATGACGATTTCAGTACCTTCGGTCGATGTCGAACTCCACTTGTCCTTGAGTTGAGGACGAGCCAAGATGATTATTAGGCAACCGATCGTGGCAAGTCGCAACACGAACAATGCGTGGCGAAGATAGTGTTTCCATGTGCGAGGCAGTCGCACGAAGGCACTCGTGCTCGACATCGACATCGTGGGATGCGACTTGCGTCGATGCATCACGTACCACGCAATCAGCGGCACGTAGAGAACGAAGAGCCATAATATATTTGGATGAGCGAATTGCATCAGTCTTAATTATTTAGTCGATTTTTCGGAAGCCGGCTTCATGTCGTCGCCTTTTTTCTTTTTGCCTTTGACGCTTTTTTCATCATCTTCAGGTTCCGGTAAGGGTTTTGTTGTTTCAACAAAATTGTAGACGGTGTTGTACGACTTGATGTTGTCGTCGGGCAATGGACGTTCCTTTGCAAACTTCACCATATCGGCAATGTCGAGAATCTGCTTGATACGCGGTTGGTTGTCGCGCGTTTCGGGATTCTGACGCAGCGAGGCGAGAATCTGAGTTGACGACATCTCCATGGCGTTGATATTGAAGCGCAGCTGCATATATCGGCGCAGGATGTCGATAAGGCGAGTATAGTATTCCTTTTCGTGTCCGTTTTCGGCCAAATGCTGTTCGCGCAAGCGACTGAGAGCGTCCATTGCTTCGGCATACGGATCAATGGGCTTGGGCTTTACAAAGGCGATATGACCGGTCTTGCGATATGTGTAGTAAACGTATATGCCGAAACCGATAAGAGCAAGGAGCAACATTATCAGAATTGCCGGGACGAACCACTCGGGAAGGTAATCGTACCAACGACGCGGAGGATTAACCGTGCCTTCCATATCGTTGATAGTCAGGTTTGCGGCCTGAACAGAGTCAAGTTCCACTGCAAGCACCTTCAGAGTGACAACATCGCTCGCTGCCGTGTCCGTACCAACGGCGTACTTGAACGGCATCAGTGTAAGCATTCCGGGCACGAACGGCTGAACTGTGACATTGTAGGTATAGCCCGATTGGGTAGACGATGAGTCAACTTTGACGATGTCGTAGTCGGGGGCTTGGTAGCCGGCTTCAGGCAGGCCGACCATTCGACCGGAGTGCGACGGATCGACAATGTTGAGTGTGATCATAGCATGTGAGCCCATTTCCACGACGGTCGAATCGACCGAGGCGGTGATTTTGGCGGGTGCGGCTGCTGCGGTTACCGACATCGTCAGCACGGCGGCAGACACCATCAAGGCTTTGGCTATTGTTTTCATCATTTTGACGTGCGATTTTTAAAGAGTGCTATCAATGCTTTGACGTAATCCTCATCAGTGGCAACCGACACGAAGTCGACACGCGATGCGCGGAGAGTTTCGCTCATCACCTGTTGGCGTTCGTACCACCACTTGGCATAGGCGTTGCGCACCTTCTTCGACGAGGTATCGACCCACATATCCGAATCGCTTTCGAGGTCGTGAATGCGCGTCAGGCCGACATCGGGCATCTGCGAATCGCGCTTGTCATATACCTGAATTGCCATCACATCGTGCTTGTTACGAGCCAACGACAGCGCTTTGCGATAGTCCTTGTCGTCGATGAAGTCGGAGATAAGGAACATCGTGGAGCGCTTGCGCATGGCATCGGTGAAGTAGCGAAGGGCCATACCGAGGTCGGTACCGCGATGCTCCGGTTTGAAGTCGAGCAACTCGCGAATAATGAGCAGGATATGCTTTTTGCCCTTCTTGGGCGGGATGAATTTCTCGACCTTGTCGGAGAAAAAGAGCGCACCGATTTTATCGTTGTTTTGAGTGGCCGAGAATGCCAAGGTTGCGGCAAGTTCGGCTATCATTTCGCGTTTCTCCACGCCTACGGCACCGAATTCGCGGCTTCCAGATACATCGATAAGCAGCATTACCGTCAGTTCGCGTTCTTCTTCGTAGACCTTGACATAGGGATGATTGTGGCGTGCGGTGACGTTCCAATCTATATCGCGTATGTCGTCGCCATATTGGTACTCGCGCACTTCGGAAAACATCATACCGCGCCCTTTGAAGGCCGAGTGATACTCGCCGGCAAAGATGTTTTGCGACAGTCCGCGTGTCTTGATTTCGATTTTGCGAACTTTCTTCAGAAGTTCTTTTGCGTCCATAGGCAAGTGCTGCTAAGAATCAGGGTACCTGAATCTTGTCGAGGATTTCGGTGATGATTTCGTCGGTTGAAATGTTGTTGGCTTCGGCTTCGTAGGTGACGCCGATACGGTGACGGAGTACGTCGTGGCAAACTGCAATCACATCTTCAGGGACAACGTAGCCGCGCTGACGCAGGAAAGCGTAGGCACGTGCGGCACGTGCGAGGCTGATCGATGCACGAGGCGACGCGCCGAATGCGATGATGCTGTTGAGGTCTTCCATACCATATTCGCCGGGGAAACGAGTGGCGAATACGATGTCGACGATGTAGCGTTCGATTTTTTCGTCCACATAGATCTGCTCAACGACTTTCTGAGCCTCGATGATTTCTTCGGGACGAAGAATAGGCTTGATTTCGGTACGTTGGTTGGCGATATTTTGGCGGATGATAATCTTTTCGTCTTCCTTGGTCGGATAGCTGATTACGACCTTCATCAGGAAACGGTCGACCTGTGCTTCGGGCAGAGGGTAGGTACCTTCCTGTTCGATGGGGTTCTGTGTCGCCATCACGAGGAACGGTTCCTGAAGGCTGAATGTGTTGTCACCGATGGTCACCTGGCGCTCCTGCATGGCTTCGAGCAATGCACTCTGCACTTTGGCCGGGGCGCGGTTGATTTCGTCGGCAAGGACGAAGTTGGCGAAGACCGGGCCTTTCTTCACTTGGAAAGTCTCGTTCTTGACGCTGTAGACCATTGTACCCACGACGTCGGCAGGGAGCAAGTCGGGCGTGAACTGTATACGGTTGTACTTGGCATCGACGAGTTGTGCGAGTGTCTTGATTGCAAGAGTCTTGGCCAGACCGGGGACGCCTTCAAGGAGAACGTGACCGTTGGACAGCAGGGCAATCAACAATGATTCCACGAGATGCTTCTGACCGACGATGGTCTGATCCATTCCGTGTGTGATGAGGTTTACAAAGTCGCTTTTCGATGCGACCAAAGCGTTTAACTCGCGAATGTTAACTGATTCACTCATAATTGTGGAACGTTATGTTGAATGTGTATTCTAATATGTTCTATTTTGGCTTTTATGTCGCAAAATTACAACTATACGGCCTAACGCGTTAACATTTTGTGTTAAATTAACCTATTATTTCTTTTATTCCCTAAAGCCTTAACCATTTTTAGATAAACATGTTAGAAACCGGCGTGAACATAGTTACTTATTCCTTGTTCGATACTCATTCGGCGAGCATCCTTCTTGCTTCTTAAACCAGTTGGTGAAGTTTTGAGGCTGTTGAAAACCAAGGCGATGGGCTATTTCATTGATACGAAATGTGGTAGCCAATAACTCCGTTTTCGCCTTTGAGAGAACATATTTCTGAATATGTTTTTGAGGAGAGAGACCTGTTGTCTTGCGGACGAGATCGCTGAAATAGTTAACTGATAGGCAGAGCCGGTCGGCACAATGTTGTACGGTGAGCAGGCCTTGGGATATGGGCAACTCGCTTTCGTAATAGTCATGGCAGAGTTGCTCGAAACGGGCCAAGGTACCATTGCTTTCTGATGAATAAGATTGAAAACGGCGGTCGTAGGCATGGAGGCAATAGTCGAGCACCACCTTGATGTAATCTGTAATGATGAGCAAGTCGGGATTCTCAGTACGCAGTTCTCCGTCTATCTTATCGAAAATATCCACTATAAGGCGTTTCTCACGTTCGGATGGGAAAAGAGCCTCATTGGTATTGTATGAGAAATAGGAGTATTGCGACATCATACCTTGCAGAGGAGTGCCTGTCAACAGGTCGGGATGAAACATCAATACATGTCCTTGCACGTTGTGATACTTACCGTCGGCTTCCGAACCGGCCACTTGTCCCGGGGCAAAAAATACCAACGCGCCCTCGGTGTAATCATATATGCTATCGCCATAGTGCAGCTCGGTGTATTTCCGGCCCTTTAGATAGATTGCGTAATAGCCAAACATTCGTTTCGGACTATTGAAAAGGATAGGCGGTAACTTGCCGAAATCCACGACACCGACAAGCGGATGCAATGTCTCTGCACCCACCATCTTGTTGTAACCAGGTATGTCACTAACTTTAACTTGCCCCATATTGATGATAACGTAACAATCGCCTTATATTGCGCATGACCAATGACAAAAAGCGTGATTTATATATTTTTATCAGAGATCTCACTAACATGTGTCACAAGTTTCCGCTCTACTTTTGCATACAAATCAAAAATTAAAAATTGTATGATTAAATTAAGAAACGGCGTTGAGATGCCGACCATAGGCTTTGGCACTTATCAGATTGGGACGCCGGAATGTGAGCGTTGTGTTCTTGATGCGATAGACGCAGGTTATCGCATGATCGACACTGCACAATTTTATGGCAATGAGCAATGCGTAGGAAGTGCCGTCAGAAAGTGTGGATTAAAGCGAGAGGAGCTGTTCATCATCTCAAAGGTCTGGATTTCCAACGCCGGCGAGCAACGTGCCTACTTCTCCATCCTCGAAAGTCTGGAGAAGTTGCAGACGGAGTATATCGACCTTATGTTGGTACACCAACCTTACGGTGACTATTACGGCACTTACCGCGCCATGGAGCGTGCCTATCGGGAGGGATTGGTGCGAGCCATCGGCGTGAGCAACCTTGTGCCGGGCAGATTCATTGATCTCCAAGCACATGTGGAAATCAAACCGATGGTGAATCAAGTGGAGACGCATGTATTTTTTCAGCAAACAATCGCAAGGGAGTATATGAAGAAATACGGTTGCCAACCGATGTCGTCCATGCCTTTTGCCGAAGGCCGCAACAATCTTTTCCATAACGAAACGCTGAAAGTTATTGGCGAGCGATATGGCAAAAGTACAGCGCAAGTAGCTTTGCGCTATCTGCATCAGTTGGACGTCATTATCATCCCGAAGAGTACTCACAAGGAGCGCATGGAGCAAAACTTGGATATTTTCGACTTCTGCCTCAGCGATGAAGATATGAAGCGTATAGCAGCCCTTGACGGTGGACATAGTCTATTCCTCGAGCGAGATGACCCGAAAACCGTAGAATCGTTTATCGAGATGGAAAAACGCTCGTAACCGCAATCTCGTATTTACTTATTATCGGACCAGCGGGATTTTTGGCGGGCGGACATTACGGCTTCGGCTTGGTTGTCGCACGGATACCATAGGGTGGTGCCCTGAATTTTGTCGGGCATAAATTGCTGACGAACGAAGTTGCCGGGGTAGTCGTGTGCGTATTTGTAGTTCTCGCCGTAGCCGAGTTTTTTCATCAATCCGGTCGGAGCGTTGCACAGGTGCAAAGGTACGGGAAGATTGCCCGACTGCTCAACTTCGGCAAGCGCAGCGGCAATTGCTTTATAGGCGGAATTGCTCTTGGCGCAGGTGGCAAGATAGATGGTGCATTCGGCGAGAGGTATGCGGCCTTCGGGCATACCGATTTTCATAATCGCATCGTAGGTGGCGTTGGCGAGGAGCAAGGCATTGGGGTTGGCAAGGCCGATGTCTTCGGAGGCGACAATGACGAGGCGACGTGCGATAAACTCCGGATCTTCGCCGCCGGCAATCATACGAGCGAGCCAGTAGACGGCAGCATCGGGATCGCTGCCACGGATGCTCTTGATGAAGGCGGAAATGATGTCGTAGTGCATCTCGCCGCCTTTGTCGTAGGCAAGCGGGTTGCTTTGCAGTCGCTCGGTGACGATGCGGTCGTTAATGACGATGCTTTCGTTGGCAGCGGCTGACTGTTCGAGCAAGTCGAGAATGTTCAGCAACTTGCGAGCATCGCCGCCCGAGTAACGGAACAGCGCGGCGGTCTCCTGTACGTCGACTTTGCGCTGTGAAAGCACGGTGTCTCTGCTTATGGCATTATCGAGCAGACGTTTTAAATCCGCTTCGTCGAGAGGATTGAGAGTATAGACCTGAGCACGCGACAGCAAGGGGCGAATGACTTCAAACGACGGATTTTCGGTTGTGGCGCCGATGAGCGTAACAGTGCCGTCCTCGACAGCGCCAAGCAGACTGTCCTGCTGACTCTTGGAGAAGCGGTGAATTTCATCGATGAACAGAATAGGGCGACCCTGATTGAACATACTCTGAGCCTCGCGCTTGCACAGGTCGATAACCTCGCGGACGTCTTTCACGCCGGACGTCACGGCCGACAAGGTGTGGAAGGCATTGTTGGTCGATGCGGCGATGATGCGAGCGAGCGTAGTTTTGCCAACACCGGGAGGGCCCCACAGGATGAATGATGCAACATTTCCGCTCTCGATCATACGGCGGATGACGCCGTTAGGGCCGACAAGGTGTGTCTGTCCGATATAATCGTCGAGTGTATGAGGGCGAAGTCGTTCGGCAAGCGGTTGAAAAGCCATAGAAGATAAGAGTATGTTTATAGAATAAATACGCCTGAGAAACGGAGGCTTCTCAGGCGCAATGATATATCGGATGATTAGTTGGCAAGTTTTTCTTTCACAACGCGGAGAAGTTCGCTGATCTGCATAGCCTTGTCGTGGTCGGGCTCGATGTTGGTGTAGTAGAGCAGAGCGAAGTTGTATGCTTCGTTGTAGAGAGCCAAGTTGTTGTCGGGATTTGCGGCATCCATATTGGCAGGATCGGCATTGAGCATATCAACCATTTCCATATATGTTGCGATGGCAGCTTCGTTGGGCTTGTTGTTGTTGCCGGCAAGCTGGAGGCGAGCTTTACGCTGAAGGATGAATGGGGTTGGCTTTGCTTCGGCGATTACCTTGTCGACATAAGCGAGGCCATTCTTAGAAGCGAGTGCGCGGAGTTCCTGGTCGTCACCGGCTGTTGCACCAACGTTGAGCCAACGAGCGGATGCTACGAAGAGGTCGTTGAGGTCGGGATTTTCCTGAGCGGCGATGTATTGGTCGTAAACTTCGGCAGCGCGGAGATAGTTTTTATTCTTGTTGTAGATGCTGCTGAGGCCCTGAAGAACAACGGTGTTTTCGGGGTACTTAACGGCAGCGGTTTCGTACTGTACGAGTGCCAAAGAATCTTCGCCTACCTGCGAAAGAGCATCGGCGTAGGTGGTGTAGTCGTTTGCGGTGAAGTGACCGTTGGGGTTGCTTTCAAAGAATGTCTTTGCATCGCGAGCACCTTCGGCGTATTGCTGGAGTTGAACTTCATTGAGGAAGCGGAGACGCTGCATCAGGAAGCTCGAAGGATCTTGTACAAGCACTTCGTTGGCGACTTTCAGAGATTCTGCATAGTTTTCACCGTAGTAGAGGAGAACGCAGTAGCGAGCCTTGTCCTGGGGGAAGTGGTTGGGGTTCTGGATGTAACGGCCGTACTGTTCGGCAGCCTTGTTCCAATAGTTAGCTTCGTAGTACGCTTCGGCGAGTTCACGCTGGCCGAGAGCCGACTGAGGAGCAACGCTAAGGAATTCTTCGAGTTTGTTGATAGAGAACTGAGGATTAACACGGAAGTAGCTCTTGGCGTACTTGACGTAGCCTTCGGGGTTGTCGTTGTCGAAACCGATGGCCATTTCGTACTTGGCAGCAGCGCCGCCGAAGTCTTCCTGATCGGCGAGCATATCACCTTCGAGGATGTAGAGCGAGGGTTCCTGATTCTTTGAATCTTTGTGAGCCTTGGTGATGTATTTTTCAACTTCCTTGGCATACTTCACGGGGTCGGCGTTGTAGTAGGCACGGGCAATCGAAACGATGATTTCATAGTTTTTCTTTGCGAGGCCCATTGCACGCTTGAAGTTGTCGTTGGCGGCAGAGGTATTGCCGGCCATAAGTTCGAGTTGGCCGATACCAACGTAGTTGTAGGGGCAATTGGCGTCGGCAGCCATACCGGCTTCGAAGCACTGCTTGGCAGCGGCTTTATCGCCGAGCGACAGGTTTGTTTCACCGAGATAGTAGTAAGCCTGAGCCTTGTCGGTAGTAGACTGATTGAGGGTGTTGGTAAGGATGGTCTTTGCATTTTCATACTGACCGGCCTTGTAGTATTCCACACCATCCATGTAGCCTTGGCTTTGTGCTGCCGCCGACATAGCGCCGACAAGCAGTAAGGTAAAGAATGCTTTAAATTTCATATCAGTTGGATTGATTTGTTATTTCGTAGATTGATTGGATTTATCGTGATAACGAATGAATTGTCGAATTATTGTAGTTCAACCACTTGAATGCGAGTGGCACGAGCAGGCATAATACCGGTCTTCATAATGATCTTTTGGCCGATTTCGCCGGTAACGAATGCGTAAAAGCCGCCGGCAAGACTGCCTGAAGCGCCTGTCGTAATCATATATATCTGTCGGAACAGGGGATATTTGCCACTGAAAATGTATTCCTGATAGGGCTTGTAAGCACGAGCTTCCGCCCCACCACGCGGATAAAGGCTGATGACCTTCACTTTGTCGGAGAGTGTCGCGCCCTGCACGGGATCATTCGACAGCACGGATGCTGCAAGGTCGGCTTTTGAAACATCGGCTGACGACATATCACTTGTTATCCAGCTTACGCCAAGCACGCCGATAGCGTTCTTGTTGTTCATTACGGCTTTGAACACCTCGGGAATGGAACCTTGAGCATAAACGTTTGCGCCGAGTTCCTTGCCATTTAGCAGGGAATCGCGCATATAACCCACGAGAGAAGATGCTTTGTCGTCGAAGACCACGGATATTTCACCGAGGTCGCTCGGTTGCAAGTCGTTCCAATTGCTCGAACGTCCCGAAAGGATGTCGGCAACTTCATCAAGGGTGAGTTTGCCAACAGGATTGGCCGGATTGACAATGAGAGCGACAGCGTCGACTGCAATCTTTGTGGAACGAACCGTGCGACGCTTATTCTTGAGAGCCTCGCGCTCCTGCGGAGTGACGTCGCGGGCGGCAATGATGGTTTTGGTGTTAAGGCTCATCAGAGAGTCGAAAGCCTCGGATTGCGTGGCATATCGAGCGAGGATATGAGCATCGGGATATTGATATTCAAAGACATCAATTTCCTGCTTCATAATGTTCTCAAAAGTGTTGTCGCAGACAATCGTCGTTGTACCGGAGGTATGTGAATTGGCTTTCTTCTCATACTTCATACAACTTGTCACACCGAACGAGAGCACACACACGGCAAGAACGGAAATGTACTGATAAATTTTCATCGCGCAATGATTATTTATTCTTCATCGGGTACAGTAAATCTCTTGTATTCGCGCCATCCGCGATAGAAGCCGTAGATGACAAGTACGACGCCAACGAGCCAACGAGTCCAAGCGATGCTGCCGTACCATTGGAAAAAGTTGAGCATCAACAGAATGCCCATACCGACATAGACAAAGACCATAAATACGCCAAATGCCAATCCGAGGATTTGTCGGGTCGACGGCATACGCTTCATAGTGGGTCGCGGACGTTCGTTTATATTTCTATCGAGTTCACTCATAATCTGCTTTTGTATTAACAATCAGATGATTGTAAATTCCAGTGTAAAGTTACTGATTTTTAGCGTTAATAAAGTGATATTCCGTTCTAAAAATTATTAATTCTCCGGCATCACAAATGTGACAACATCGCCGAGGTGCGCACCTCGCAAATAGTCGGCCACGGCCATCGGACGTTTGCCCGGCGGCTGCAACCGGGTTATTTCGAGTTCACGACCGTTGCCACAGGCCACAAACATTTGTTTGCCGTCTTTTGAAGTTCGGACGAAACCGGCAGGATTGGTCGTAGAGTTGTCGGATAGGCGAGATTCAAGCAGTTTGAATATTCCGATGTTCTCATCACCGACGTGCATTTCGGCACGAGCCGCGGGATAGGGCGACAGTCCGCGTATCTGATTGTGAATTTCTACAGCCGACTTTTCCCAATCGACCGCCATATCCTGAGCGAATATCTTCGGCGCGGGAGTCGGTTCTTCTCCGCCAATCAGTTGGTCCTGCGGAATCGGAGATAGTGTACCGTCGGTGATGTGTTGCAGAGTGTCGATAACCAAGTCGGCCCCAAGCATCATCAAGCGGTCGTGGACGGAGCCGACGTTCTCATCGGGCGCGATCTCAATTTTTTCCTGACGTAGTATATCGCCGGTGTCGATTTCGTGCTTCAACATAAAGGTCGTCACGCCGGTTTCAGTGTCGCCGTTCATCACCGCACGATTAATTGGTGCAGCTCCGCGATACTTGGGCAACAGCGAGGCATGAAGATTGAAAGTGCCAAGCGGCGGCATCGACCACACAATTTGGGGCAACATTCTGAAGGCTATCACAATGAACAGGTCGGCATTGAGAGATCGCAGTTCCGATACAAAGGCGTCATCTTTCAGATTGGCGGGCTGCATCAAATGAAGATTGTGCTCAAGGGCGTACTTCTTCACCGGCGAATGCAGCAGTTTGTGACCTCGGCCGGCGGGCTTATCGGGCATTGTCACCACGCCTACGACATTGTAGCCTTCACTGATAATACGGTCGAGCGAGGTTACGGCAAATTCGGGCGTGCCGAGAAATACTATTTTCAATTCGGATTTATCCATCGAGTTGAACAGACTTTTCAAGGTTGTTTGTGAGCGACAGCCACGGCTCTTGCTCAGGGCAGGGGGCAGTCACATTGATTTTAACGTGCGAAACGGGGTGTTCGAACTGAATATTTCGAGCCAACAGCGAAATAGAGCCGTCGGAATTAGAGCGTTTGTCACCGTACTTTAGGTCGCCTTTAATCGGGCATCCGATTGAACTCAACTGAACCCTTATCTGATGTTTGCGACCGGTGAGCAGCTCTACTTGCAGCAGGCTGTAATTGTCGCCACGAGCCAAGAGTTTGTAGCGAAGCCGAGCTTCTTTCGCTCCGGGTTTCGGAGTAAGCGAGGCATACGACTTGTTGTTACGTTCGACAGTCGTGATGTAGTGTGTCAATGTCGCTTCGTCCTTTTCAGGGAC
>CALKKU010000049.1 GCA_937995285.1 uncultured Bacteroidales bacterium
TACCACCATATACATCAAAAATAAAAGAGGCTGTGCCTTTTTTGACACAGCCTCGACAAGGGGGCGATACCACAGGAGATTTTGACGGAAAAACGGGCGGTACATAGCCGGTCGAATTTCAGCCTCGGTAAAATCATAGATTTTACCGGATTTCAGATCGTCTGTTACGGCACGAGTCCAACTCAACTTTGTGGAATTATAATCAGGCCCACTGATTTCTCCATTTGCCAAAGCGATGCGAGTGGTGTTATAGAAATCAATACTTGTCTTCGCCGTTGTTTCTACGACAGCCGAAGATGAATTATACGACCAAGAATCACGCTGCGTTTTAGCTCCGTTTGAGTTCATTGTGAAGAACGACCGTGCCGATAAGTCAAACTTCTTCTCAGGCTCAAGAGGAATGAGCGAGTCAAACACTCCGTCGCGTTGGTTAATCCAATCGTACTTGGCAGTCGGTTCGATGATTTGCCATTCAAGTGAGCGACTTGAAACGGATTTGAACTGCTTTACCATTCCAAGTTTTTGCTCACGAGTCAGATAGTCGCCGATGTCGTGATAGTTGATAGTCGCCTTTTTGTCTGCTTTGGTAGGATTCTTAACGAGGAAAGTTATAGCAATTGGTGTACGAGAACCGCCACCAAAAATTTTGCCGCCTTCTTTTCGTGAAAGTTCCCCGCTTGTGCGTTGGTTGCCGCGAAGATTAAGGACATAGATGTCGCTGAATTCAGTTTCCAAACATGCGCGGAAACCTTCTTGCGCATTACTGTCTATCCAAGAGCCGTTGGAGATAAAAGCGACTATGCCGCCTTCAGGATTTGAGGAAATGCGATCCGATGCCCAACGGAAAGCCTTGATGTAACTGTCATATAGCGAGTTTTTATTAGTCGCATTGGTCGCACGGGCATATGTTTCAGCTATGCGGTTGTCTAATATTGGATATGAAAGGTTCTGCGCATTATCATTTGCAGATTTCTGTCCGACGGAATATGGCGGATTGCCGATAATCACTCGTATCGGCGCCTGTTTCTGTCGGAGAACTTCGGCTGAATTATCCTTGAAAAATTCTTGATTGAAATCTTGTTGCGGCGATTCTGCAAGTTGGAACGTGTCGGTAAGGCATATACCGTCGTAGTTTTCGTAGTGCTCGGGATGCATGATGTCGTGATACACCGCTTCGATATTCACATCGGCAATATAGTATGCGAGCAACACGATTTCATTGCAATGTATCTCATTCAGATACTTGCGTCGCATATCCTCTCTCTTGATAAGACCCGACTGAAGCAGACGTGTGATAAACGTGCCCGTGCCGGTGAACGGGTCAAGAATATGAATATTCTCATCGGTGAGCGAGCGGTTAAACTCTTGCTTCAGAATGTCATCGACCGAACGGATAATAAAATCCACGCACTCTACGGGCGTGTACACAATGCCGAGTTTTTCGACAGTGAGAGGGAATGCGCCCTTGAAGAACTTTTCATAAAGATTCTTGATGATTGTTTGCTTGCCTTCAAGATTGTCGATATTGCCGACATTGGCACGAACCGAATTATAGAAATCGTTAAGTTCTTCGGTGTCTTTATCAAATCCGCCGTCAGCTTTCAGAATATCGATCATTCGGTGCATCGAGCCGCTGATATCGTTGTTGTTGACGAAGTCGTAGTCGGCAAACAGAGCATCAAATACCGGGCGCGATATGATGTGCTGAGCCAACATCTCGATGGTTTGTCCTTCATCAACCGACGGATTAAGATTTTCTTGCAATCCCTTGACGAACAGTCGAAACTCGTTGCTGATATGCTGATTTTCTTTGACAAGTCGAGCGATGCGTTCGATAAATTTTCGTGCGATGAGTCCGACTTTCTTCGACCAATTTTCCCAATACAGGCGGTCGCCGCATTTTTCAACAAGTTTCGCATAAATGCCAAGCTGCATACTGTCAAAGCGAAATGCCAGTTGATGAGCCACTTCCTGATTTTCGAGCACCTTCGCATCGCGTTGATCTTGGCTGTCGGACAGTGCATTGTGGCCTATATGCAGCCCCGGCGCGCCGATTATTACTTTGCCGGCCTTGTTTCGATTGAGCGCAATTTTATTAACTTCGGCATTGAAGTGGTCGTCGTGCGAGCGCAGCGCATTGAGAATGCTCCACACAACGCCGAAATATGCATTGTTGTTCAGAGCATCTTCGGGCTTTACATCGGCCGGAACGACAATCGGTATGATGATGTACCCGTACTTCTTTTCGCCCGGCAGGCCTCTGCGGAAGTTGCGCATAACTCGGCCTACCGATTGCACGACGTCGACCTGCGAGTTTCGCGACGAAAGGAACAGCACGGCATCGAGCGCCGGCACATCGATGCCTTCCGACAGGCAGCGCACGTTGGCAAGAATGCGACACTTGTTGTCGCCGAGATTATCTTCGGCGAGCCAGTTGAGCTTCTCATTGCGCTCCTGTGCATTCATACTGCCGTCGATATGTTGTGCTGAAATTTCGACCACTCGCGAAAGTTCGTCGCTCGGAAGCGATGAGCGGTACATCTTGCATATTTCGGGCAAAACCGACGCTGTATTCTTGGAAGTACCAGGGCTTGATTCATTGCCTATCGACGAACAGAAAGCGATGGCTCGGTGCATAAGCGTTGGGTCGGCATCCCAAGTTGAGTTGTTGTCGCCGCGAATTATTTTTGACAGACCGTTTATCACACCGACGAGTTTCGACGTGTCATCGAAATTCAGTTCTTTGCGGTCGGCATCTTTGATTTCCGCAGCGATATTGGCGGGAAGATCTTCCTCGTTTACGGTGAGAACAAGCACTTTATAGTCGGTAAGCAATCCGTGCTCGACTGCATATGAAAAATTGACCCGGAAAAATTCCTTGCCGTAAATCTTCTCGTCGTCCATCGAACACAGGACGGTATCACTTTCCGATGCTTTGATTTTCGCATTGTCGCCATACAGTCGCGGCGTTGCGGTCATATAAAGTCGCTTCGCACCTTTGATGTAATCGGCATCGTGAATTTTAGTAAAATTGCTTTCATCGCGGTTCGACAACTTCACTCCGGTGGTGCGGTGTGCTTCGTCGCATACAATCAGATCAAATGTGCCGTACTGCTCCGATGTTTGAGACAGTATCTCTTGTTGAGCCTCATATACCGCTTCAATGGATTGGTAAGTTGAAAACACTACGGTAAGGCCGTTGTGGTCGCGATAGGTATTAAGTTGCTTGGCGATGTTGCGAGCATCTGTTGATGCTGGAACGGCCAAATCCACGACACTGCCATCGCTGTCGTCGGTATTGATTTTTCGAGAAGCCTTGCTGTCCGAGCAAATGCAAATTGCTTTTATCGGTTTGCTCGCGTCGATATGCCACGCGTTAAGTGTCTGTCCGAGGAGTGATATCGACGGCACCATAAAGAGTACAAGTCCCGACTGAGGTAACATTGTTTCCGCTATTTTGAGTGCGGTGTACGTTTTGCCGGTGCCGCAGGCCATAATCAGTTTGCCGCGGTCGTTTTGCAGGAAATGTTTGTTCGCTTCGGATATTGCTCGGAGTTGATGCTCTCTCGGTTGTTTGCCCGGCTTTTGAGCCTCTTTTCCCTTGTTGCCGTTGAATAATTTACCCCAGTCCACTGATGAATTTTCAAGGTCGAACAACCCTACTCGATTGACAGGAGGTAACTGATTTTTTATGGCTTCTTCGGCATTAGTTCCCCAATGATTTGTCGTGGATATCCACAATCTGTTGGAGAACGACGTTGTTTGCATCGTCGACTCGTCGTAGAACGTTCGGCTCGATGTGGCGAGGAATGAATCAACGGCAGGTTTGCCGATGACGGAATCTGCCTTGTAGCATTTGCATTGGATTGCCCAATATTCACCGTCTTCGGTCTTTGCAACGAGGTCTATTCCGGTGTCTTTGCCTCCAAAATCTTTTCTTGCAGGAAATTCTTCCCAGAGCCAAACTTCTGACAGCGTATTGTATCTCGGATCTGACAGAAGCCACGACTTGACAAGCCGCTCGAAACGAATTCCTTTTTGGTGCTCTGAAAACGAATCGTTTCTGAATTTATATAATATCTCGTTGAAAGTCATAGTACGGTATTACAAGGTAAAAAATTTTACGACATCTTTTGGATGAAAATCATAAGGAGGAGGCCGCAGATGAGGGCGTAGGTCGCTTGCTTCTGATAGCCATGGCTGTGGGTCTCGGGTATCATTTCATCGCTGATGACGTAGAGCATTGCGCCGCCGGCTGCACTGAGCAGTATCGGCAGCACTCCGCTGAGAATGTCGCCGATGAAGTAACCCGACAGCACGCCGACCACTTCTATGACAGCAATCACCAATGCCAGGACAAGGGCGCGAGTCCACTTCATGCCGAGCATCAGCAGCGGTGTTATGGCCACCATTCCTTCGGGAATGTTTTGAAGAGCGATGACGAACGACACCACATTGGCTTGCGACACGTCACCGTTGTAGACTATGCCCGTAGCCATTCCTTCGGGCAACTTGTGAATGGCAATCGCTATCACAAAGAGCAGCACGCGGTCGACGCGCATCGTCGAATGATGGTCTTCGAGTTCAAGGCCCGTGAGCCGATGCAAGTGTGGCACTACGTAGTCGAGGAAGCCGATGAGAGCCACACCGAAGGCTACACCGACTGCTATCGTCCACCAATATGTTGGCGCGGTGGCGTCAACTGCCGGAAGTATAAGACACACGATCGACGCGCCGAGCATCATCCCGGCACAGAATCCGAGGAAGATGTCGCCGAGGCGATGCGGCATCGACTTCACGGTCAGCGCGATTATGCTGCCTAAAAGCGAAGTGGCGCCAAGCGCGGCGGCGCTATACAGTACATCGGTGGTAAGCATAGCTCGGTCAGTTAAATTATTACAGCGGATTTGCGGCTATGAAGCGCTCTACGTCGAGCGCAGCGCGGCACCCCGATCCTGCAGCCACCACGGCCTGGCGATACGACGGATCGGCAACATCGCCGGCCGCAAATACGCCCGGAACGTTTGTTGCCGTCGACGGCGCAGCCACTTTGATATAGCCTTGCTCGTCGCGTTCGATAGCGCCGGCGAATATGTCGGTATTGGGCTGGTGACCGATTGCGAGGAAGAATCCGTCAATCGCAATCTGAAATTCACGCTCTTGTGCAGTACCTTTGTTCTCAACGAGCAAAGCCCCTTCCACGTATTCGTCGCCGAGAAGCGACTTGGTGTTGGTATTGAACAGAATCTCAATCTTGGGGTTGGACATTACGCGCTCCTGCATCACCTTGGACGCACGCAGATAAGGCTTGCGGACAATCAGGTAGACTTTCTTGGCAAGGCCGGCGAGGTATGATGCTTCTTCGCAGGCAGTGTCACCGCCGCCTACTACCGCAACTACGCGGTTGCGATAGAAGAAACCGTCGCATGTGGCGCAAGCCGACACCCCCATACCTTTGAATTTTTCTTCATCGGGCAAGCCCAGGTATTTGGCTGTTGCACCTGTGGCTATGACAATCGTTTCGGCCGCAATCGTTTCGCCACCGCTGAGAGAGGCGGTGAACGGACGGCACGAGAGGTCGACGGATGTCACTACTCCTGTGCGTATATCCGTGCCGAAGCGCAAAGCCTGTTTGCGCAAGTCTTGCATCAGTTGCGGACCGGTGACACCCTCGGGATAGCCCGGGAAGTTTTCAACTTCGGTTGTGATTGTCAACTGACCGCCCGGTGTTGCTCCTTCAATAACTATCGGGTTGAGATTGGCGCGAGAAGCATATATTGCCGCCGTGTATCCGGCAGGTCCCGAGCCTATGATGAGGCATTTGGTTGATTCTGACATAGTGGTGAGGTTTATATATGTTACCTGAGGTCGACTACTTCGCTTGCCGGGAACTTCTGCTTGTTGTAGACAAAAGTAGAGGCCGGGAGTGCGTTGCCCTTGGTAATGGATGTTATTGAGATGTTTAATACTTTGCCGTTGCTCATCGTCATTATCATCTTGGTCGGCAGGTGTGTGGATGAATTTATCGACACCACGGCACGGCGGATTGACGAACCTGACTTGGCCTTCGGCGTGAGTTCAAGTGAGGTGATGCCTTTCTGCTCTGACTTGAGGCTGCGGACATTATATGCCGTGGCGTAGTGGTTCAGAATGGCAAACGGGTTGCATTCGAGCAATTCTTCGGCGGTCGGTTCGCTGATGTTGAGCTCACGAGACTTCACCGCATATGTCCACTGAGTTGTGCCGTCGTACCATACTTTTATCACACCGGAACTGAGCGCGAAGCGTTGGCGGCTGATAGTCATACTGAGATCCGAAGTCTCGCCGGCACTTGTGATTTTAAGTTTTACGGCGAGTGATGCGGCATCATTGACGGTCTTTGCCACGCGTGCAATGGTCTGCGAGGCCGTCTCGGCGGCAAAACCTGCAATCGGCATCATGGCTGCCAACGCCAAAAATATGTATCGTAATACTTTCATTAGTTTACAAAGTTTTAAGCAACGCTTCGAGCGCAATGGCATCAATAAGGACGGCGCGCGGCTTCTGTCCGTCGGCCGGGCCTACGATACCTGCTGCCTGAAGTTGATCCATAATCTTTGCCGCTTTGTTGTAGCCGATGTCGAATCGGCGTTGCAGCAACGATGTCGATGCCGTAGGATTCTGCACCACGAAGCGAGCACAGTCCTCAAACTTGTCGTCGCGGCGCGACAGGTCGACTGCGCCAGGTGTTTGCGATTTGTCATTTTCAGGCTCGGGCAGCAGATATGGCGTGGCATAGCCTGTCTGGCGGCTGATGAAGTTGACGAGTTCTTCCACTTCGGGTGTGTCGATGAATGCACACTGCACACGTTCCATCTTGCTGTTTTGCGAGAACAGCATATCGCCGCGGCCGATCAGGCGGTTTGCACCGGGGCAATCGAGAATGGTCTTGGAGTCGACCATTGATGCCACGCGGAATGCCACACGTGCCGGGAAGTTGGCCTTGATCATACCGGTGATGACATCGGTCGACGGGCGCTGTGTGGCGATAATCATGTGCATACCCACGGCACGGGCCTTCTGGGCGATACGCGCGATATAAATCGAAATATCCTTGCCGGCAACCATAATCAGGTCGGCGAACTCGTCAACCACAACCACGATGTATGGCATAAACTTGTGGCCGTTCTCCGGATTGAGGTTGTGAGAAGTGAACTTGGCATTATATTCCTTGATGTTGCGTACCGAAGCTTTCTTCAGCAGTTCGTAGCGCTGATCCATTTCCACGCACAGAGCGCTTAGGGTCGAAAGAGCCTCATTCGGCTCGGTGACTACCGCTTCCTCTGCATCGGGCAACTTGGCGAGGTAGTGATTCTCGATACGGTTGTAGAGGCTGAATTCGACCATCTTAGGATCGATGAGAACGAACTTCAATTCGCCCGGGTGCTTCTTGTAGAGCAGCGATGCGATGATTACGTTGAGGCCTACAGATTTACCTTGACCTGTTGCACCTGCCACAAGCATATGCGGCATCTTGGTAAGGTCTTCGATGTAAACCTCGTTGCTGATAGTCGCACCGAGCGCCATCGGCAATTCGTACTTGCATTCGCGGAACTTGCGCGAGTTGATAACCGTGTACATCGACACCGTCTGCGGCTTTCGGTTCGGCACTTCGATGCCGACAGTACCCTTACCGGGCATGGGCGCTATGATACGAATACCGAGAGCTTCGAGGCTGCGGGCAATATCATCCTCAAGTCGCTTGATTTGCGCGATGCGGACGCCTTCGGCCGGTACGATTTCGTACAGCGTGACTGTCGGACCGATTGTGGCTTCGATGCTTGCGATGCCGATGTTATACTCCTGAAGCGTGCGTACGATAAGATTCTTGTTATCCTCCTGCTCCTGTTCGTTGATAACGCCTTCGACGGGACGATCGATCAGCAAATCAAGCCCGGGGAACTTATAGTGCGACAATTCATCGCGAATGCTGAAGGGCTTTTGTCCTTCAATGGCATCGGTCTGCTCGATAGTATCATTCGCTCCGATTTCAGCGGTTTTGATGGTAAACTCGGGTTGCGTGCCGGTGCTTGCAGTTGTTGAGGTCGTGGCTGCAACGGCTGCATGCGATGTCTGCGGCTGTTCATCATCGATGCTGAATCCGATTTCGGTATTGGCGGGTGTGTGGTGTTCAGCAGGCTTTTGGACTGTGCCGACGGTCGATGTCTTGATAGTCATTGCCGGAGTATCGTCAATGGCTTTCGGGCCGTCTTCCGTCACATCCACCACCTTGTCATCGGGCATCTTGGCCTGAGTGGCTGCCGCCACCATGTCATCGTGTTTGCGAGCAATCTTGCCCGAAACGAGTCGATAGATATGTATGATTCTGTCCAAATATATTACAAGAAGCAAGGCAAACAGTGTCGCCGATACGACAATTGCGCCGAGCACGCCTGTCATATTGAACAGCCACTGATTGACATAGCGTCCGTGGTTGCCGCCCCAGTGAATCACAGAAGCGCTGTCATACGTTATCAGTCCCGAAATGATTGAGATTGAAATGGCGGTAAACAGGCAGATGAACGAGAAATGCCAGAATTTACATTTCACCAATCCGAACAATGCACACGACAGTACTATGAGGTAGACCACCAACACCAGCGAACCGATGCCGAGAGCATTTACGAACAGTGCTTCCGAAAGCCATGCTCCGAACGGCCCGCCGGCGTTCTTCACCGGTTGTCCGGAGGCTGCTATGCCGCTCACGGAATTTGACGCGGCGAGGCTTTCATCGACAGGTCCGTATTTGAAGTAGTTGAAGCACAGAATACAGCAAACTACTGCTGCTGCGAACAGGATTACGCCGATAGCGTATTTTGTCTTTGGGGCAGTGAAGAAATTGATTATCTGACCGAGGTTTATGGATGTAGAAGATGCATTTCGGCTTTCGCACGGCTTGTTATTCTGTCGGCTTTGCCGTGTCTGTCGTGGCGCGGCAGCGTCTGCGGCGACTTTACGTCGTGCTTGCTGCGGACGCTGTTGCGTGTGCATTGTCGGCGCCGTTTCCGGATCGTCAAGTGTATTTATAGTTCGTTGAGTGGTCATATCAATCGAATAGAGGTTGCGTGAAGTTTATAAATCGGCAAAATAAGAAATTACATCGTTCGGCGACTGAGCGTTGAATATCGCGCTGCCGGCCACAAGAACATCCGCACCTGCATCGGCGAGCGATTTGGCGTTGTCTGTATTTACCCCCCCGTCAATTTCAATCAGAGCCTTTGAACCTGATTCGGTTATAAGTCGCTTCAGCCGGCCGACCTTGTTAAGCGTGTTCGGGATAAACGATTGTCCGCCGAAGCCAGGATTCACACTCATCAGCAGCACCATATCAACATCCGTAATGATGTCTTCAAGTGTGCTTACAGGTGTAGCCGGATTGAGCGTGACTGCCGCTTTCATTCCGGCTTGTTTGATTGCGTTGATTGTTCGATTGAGATGCGTGCATGCTTCTTGATGCACATTCATTATCGCAGCTCCGCAATCACGCACCGCACCGACATATCTGTCGGGATTGACAATCATAAGATGCACGTCGAGAACTTTGTCGGTCAATTTGGATATTGCCTTTATTACCGGAAAACCGAAAGATATATTTGGCACAAATACGCCGTCCATTACGTCGCAGTGAAGCCATTGCGCACGCGAGCGGTTCAACATCTCTATGTCGCTTTGCAGATTTGCAAAGTTGGCCGACAGAAGTGAGGGTGATACTATCATTTCGATTCCGTGTTTTGTTGTTTGTGAAATGCAAGACGCCATACAATGAACACCAGGCATACTACGAGTAACACAAGCCCGCCCATCGACAGGTACTTGTTGTAGTGCTCAACCGTTTCATACAGACTGTCGAGTGTAACAACGCTTGCGAGCCACCAACCGAGCGCTGCAAGAATGCTGTTCCAAACCAAGGCCCCGAGGCCTGTGAATATTGTGAATACGCCGATATTCATACGAGCCAGTCCGGCCGGAATGGATATCAACTGACGCACGGCAGGGATAAGTCGACCGATGAATGTCGAAATAGCGCCGTGGTCATCGAAATAGCGTTCGGCTTTTTCTACCTTCACCCTGTCAATGAGACACGCATGTCCCCATCGTGATTCGGCAAACGCATAAACCAACGGACGGCCGATCCACAGAGACAGAAAGTAATTGACCAATGCTCCGGCGATTGCTCCGGCAGTGGCGACTCCGACTACCCCGAGCACATTCATATCGCCCCTGCTTGCCGCAAGATATGCAGCCGGCGGAACAACGACTTCCGACGGGAACGGAATGAATGAACTTTCAATCATCATAAACACAAAGACAAAGAGATAATTGGCATTATCGACAAACCACTGGAAGAAACCGGCGGCGTCGAATATTGCTAAGGGCAGGAAAGCGTCAAGCATTGTAGTAATATAATATAAGTTTCTATCTTGCAAATTTAGCAACAAATCCGCACTTAAACAAATTAGGGAAGCCGCCGGGCGACTTCCCTATTCTATTCATTACGAGGTTCGGTAGATTATCGAACGGCGAGAACTTCGATTTCAACAAGCACCTGCTTGGGCAGTTCCTTCACGGCAACAGCCGAACGTGCGGGGTAAGGAGCCGAGAATGCTTTGCCATAGACTTCGTTCATTGCACCGAAGTCGCCCATATCGGCCAAGTACACGGTCGTCTTCACCACGTTGTCAAGTGTAAGACCTGCTTCGGCAAGAATTGCCTTTACATTTTCGAGCGACTGTGCGGTCTGTGCGGTGATTCCTTCGGGAATTGTTCCGTCGGCGGGATTGATGGGAATTTGACCCGATGCAAATACAAATGCACCTGCGTCAATAGCCTGGCTGTAGGGACCGATTGCGCCCGGAGCCTTGGTCGTTGCGATTACTTTTTTCATAGTCATCAATTTTATAGAGTTGAGGGTTAAATATCTTTTATCTTTATGTCAGACAACAACATAGATGTCGTGATAGATTGCTCGTTATCGATAATTTGTTTGCACTTATCGACAACTCCGGGAAAGTTATTGTCGAACTCGGGAATAAAATCTTTGTCACCTGTGGCGTCGAGGCATTTGTAGACCTCGGCGATTGTCAGTTTAGACGGCTCGCGAGCAGGCTGAAAACCGTTTATTCCCTCCTTGGAGTCGAGTTCCACGACAGCGAACACGCCTGCGGCCACCAACTTGTCGCATATCATCGTTACGAGCATCGGCGGCAGATTGTAGTTGTTGACCATATACGTCACCGTGGTTGCCCCTTTATCTTTGGCAAATCGTTGAACCACAACAGCTCCGACAGCCACTACAATGCGGGCATAGTACGAAGCCGACATATTTGAGATGGCATCGCTGAAATTATACCTGAAAATGTTCTGCGAAGAATAGCAGACAACTGCACCGGCAAACATTATGACGTATGTCAACTGCAACCATATCAGAAACAGCGGAAGGAATGAGAACGAACCGTAAATTGCATTATATCGAGCCACATACATTTGTCCCGATACGAACAGCCATTGTAGTATCAGGAATCCCGAACCGGCAAACAGTCCCGAAATAAAAGCATTCCCGAACCTGACCTTCGTATTCGGAATCAGCACATACATCAATGCGAAAAACAGACAAGTGAACAGCCATGATGAAATCTCTATGATCCACGAATGCAGAGGTGTCAGTATGGAAAAATCGAACAGGGCTCGAAGTGTCGAATTTAACATCAGCGACAGTCCGCTTGCGCATACCATAACGATCGGCAAGATGAGCAACGCCGCCGTATAATCCGTTATTTTACGCCCAAGTCCTCGTCCTGATTTGACGCCCCATATACGGTTGAATGTAAGTTCTATACTTCCGAGAAGCGAGATCAGCGTCCACAGCAAAAATATCAAGCCAATGCCAAGGAATACGCCCTCTGACGATTGCCCGAGATACGAGTCGACAAAATGAAGTGCATATGTGACTGCTTGTTGCTGAGCGGGAAACAAATTCAGGAGTTCATCGCGGAGCACATTTTGCAATCCGAAGCCTTTGCCGATAGCCAAAAGCAGAGCCAAGGCCGGTACGATTGCAAGCATCGTGCGGTATGTCAGTGCACAGGCACGTGTCTGCAAGTCGGTATTGAAAAACGACCTTACAGACAGATTTAAAGTCTTGACAATGTTGATCTGCCACGAACTGCGAGAGTCATTCCACACATCGCGGGCGCAATAATCCCATTGTCTTATCGCAAGGCCTTTAATCTTTTGGAATATCTCTGTGCACTTCATAATCTCGTATGTTATACGGTTCTAAGCGGTCGATTACATCAACTGGCAGCGAACTTTGCCCACAGGAAGTTTGCCTTCGAGTTGCACCGGAATGCGCGACTTGTCTGCTGTAATCCATGCCTCCATATCGTCGGACGTCTTGCGACCTCCATCGCCGGTGAATTTAAAAGTTATGCGGTAGCACGTATAGCGTTTGTTGTTGACTTCGATAGTTTCAAGACCTTGATACACGAATGTAAGCAATTCTTTGCGCTTGCCCGAGAAGATATTTAATTTTAGTGAATGACCTTTCTTCCAATTCTGAAAAGGCAGCGAGCGCATATAGTAGAATGACGAAAGCATATCTACTGTTATGCCGGTGGCGTTGAGTACTTGTGTCTGATTGGCCTTTACCTCTCCGTCTTTCACTACATGGCGCAGACAATGTCCCGTGACATTGTTGCCCTCGTATGAAAAACGAACGATATCGTGCTTGTCTTCACCACCCTCATGAGCAATCTTCTCATAAAATGTGGGTTTAAATCCGTCTTTCAGTATCGTACCATTGAGGGTGTCGCGCACCATATACATATGATCGACCCACGATTCCGAACGAGCTGTCAATTGCGAGGTATAGTGATTGCCGGCATCTTTTATCGTGAGCGTCGCTCGGCCTGCCTGTTTGCTGATAAGCCCCCACTTATACATTACCTTATAGTGTAATGTTTCGTTGGTGTAAGTCACGGCCAATGCACTGAGTGCCGACAGCAAGAGGCATATTATTATTGATAGTTTTTTCATCGTTCGGTGTGTTACGGTTTGTATATTAAACGCGAATTTTTATGCAAAGTTTGCGATGTTTGCCTATTCCGATATTGGGAGCATGTGCATCTTCCGGAAAAAATATCGCTATCATTCCAGGGGTTACGTGAAGAATGCTGTTGGCTGCATCGCCCCAGAACGATATGTCCTTCGCTTCATCATATTTTTCAATTTCGTGATGCAAGTCCGAGGCGGGAGCCCAACCGATCGTTTCTGTCCCTGCCAACGGCACGTGTATGTCGATCCACTTGCAGTGCAGTTCGAGGCGTGCCTGTTCCTTTGAAATAAGGCTCGGACACTCGCATTTCACTATTATATCATCTGACAAGGCTATCTCACCTTGCTCGAAGTTTTTGTCATCAAACGTTTCAAGCCAATCAAGGGCGGCAGCTATGCGAGGCGATAATGCCTTGTATAATGACGCTTCGTTTCTTTTACAGACTATCATTGCCGGTATTTGCTTTAGTGAATAATTCCTGCAACGGCAATGTGTCGCGTGAACTTTGTTCAATGTGCTTGTTGCGCCAGCACTTGCGGCATACGGCTACGTATCGCTCGTCGCCGCCGATCTCCACTTGGGCTCCTTCTTCGACAAAATCTCCGTTACTGTCGATACGGGCATTGACGATTGTCTTGTTGCCGCAGTTACACGTTGACTTTATCTCATCGATTGTATCTGCGATTTCAAAAAGTCGTCGAGATCCTTCGAACAAGTGGGTTTTGAAATCTGTTCGCAGACCGTAGCAGATCACGTTGCTGCCGTAGTCGTCGACTACACGCGACAACTGATCCACTTGGCGAGCCGTAAGGAACTGCGCTTCGTCAATTAAGAACCAACCGACAAACTTGCCCTCCTTCGCAAACAGGTCGGTAACCATTTGGTAGAGGTCGGTAGTAGGATATATCCAAAGGCATTCACGTTCAATACCGATGCGAGAGCGGATCACATTACGTGCTTCGCGGGTATCAATCACCGGCTTGAGGCACAGGTAATCCATATGCCGCTCCTCAAAATTGTAGGCTGTCGTAAGCAACAGAGCCGTCTTTGCCGACCCCATTGTGCCGTATCTGAAGTATAACTTTCCTTTTCGGTACACTGTCTTAGGTATTTTTATCGGCAAAGATAGGCATGTCAGTTCAATTTACCAAATATACTCGTTAAATCTTACTGACATGAATTGCTGAATTTTAGTTTATACTTCCTGTCGCCTTTTGATATTCAAGCAGTCTTACATAGCAATTATTGCGTGCGTCGATCAGCGTCTCATTAGCTTGGAGCCACAGCGTTTGAGCTTCGAGGTAATCCGACAATGTTTCAACTCCATGCTCATATTGCAAGCGACTCGAACGAAGATTTTCTTCGGCTGATGTTACGGATGTTTCAGCAAGCGAGCGTTCAAGCACCGCTTCATCGAGGTTGTTATACGATTGCATCACGTCGAGCGCAAGCTTATTATTAGTATCCTCCTGCTCTGCGAGAGCCTGCTCATATTTGGCTCTGGCTGAATTGATTTTGCTTGAGCGGCGGCCGAAGTCATAAATTGGAATCGATACTTGCAATCCTACAAGAAAATTCCAATTGTCAAGCAACTTTGTTCCGTTGAGTTTTACACCGTTGGCATAACCGTATTGTCCTACAAGACCTACTTGCGGCAAGTATTCGCTTCGGGCGAGTGAGATTTGATTGTGCGCCAATTCGCTCTTGCCTTCAAGTATCTGATATTCCGGACGTGCCGTTATGTCGGTTGATTGATTAGCCGAAGCATTTACGCTCGGCAAGTCGCCGTCAATATCAATATTGTCGGTCAACGGGCGACCGATGTAGTGGCAAAGGTTCATCATCGCCAGTCGATAACCGTTTTCTGCACGGCGCAGCGTCAACTCGCTTTCGTCCAGCTTAACCTGCACTTTAAGCACGTCATTCTGGGTTTTCATACCATGCTTCTTGGCGCTCTCAACCGAGCGCATCAATTCTTTAAGCAGTGTATTGTAGGATGTTGCCACTTGAATCAGTTCCTTGCAGCGAACGACCGTGGCGTATGCTTTCGATGTTTCCACGATTACTTCCGACTCGGTAAGACGTTTGTTTTGCCGCGCAATCTCTGTCCCGATTTTCGACATTCGATAGGCAGTCATAATCTTACCGCCCATATATATGGGTTGTTCAAACTGTACACCTGCACTGAATATCCAACCGAAGCGGTATTTCAGATCGATGCCGGGAAAATATGCAGTCTGCCCTGTCGGCATACCGTTTGCATCCAATACGGGCAACTGCCCTACCCCGCTCGAGTAGCCGCCGTCGATTGTCGAGTACAAGGCGTTGCCGCTGACCGATATCGACGGGAAGAAGTATGACTTGGCGCTGCGGCTGTCGTACTGTGTCGACTTCAGCAGCCAATCTGAAGCTTCGATTTGCTTGTTATTTTCCTTGGCCATACTTATGCAATCGTCGAGCGACAAAGCCGCTTGGGCGTTGCTCACGAGCGGAAGTATGGCAAGAACGGGTATAATCAGTTTTTTCATAATCATTTTACTTTAACTTTGAAGAACAGAGCGTATAAAATCGGCACGAACAGCAGTGTGGCAAGTGTGGAGAACAGCAGACCGCCCATAATGGTTGCAGCCATAGCTCCGAACATTGCATCGCTCAACAGCGGTATCATACCCAAGATGGTGGTCAATGATGCCATCATCACCGGGCGCAGACGGCTTATCGAACTTGCAATAAGCGCCTCTGCCGGGTCGACACCTGAATTAATCTGTTCGCCGATTTCATCCATAAGGACTATACAGTTTTTCATCAGCATACCTACAAGGCCGAGAGCGCCTACAATTGCGCAGAATGTGAACGCCTGGTCTGTAATCAACATTGCAGCAACAATACCTACAGCGAGCAGCGGTACACAACAAAGTATGATAGTCGGTTTGCGATAATCCTTGAACAGCATAATCAGAATGGCGAGCATAAGGACTATACCAAGCGGCACGTTCTTGAACAGATAATGCATCGTCTGCGTGCTTGCATCCTTTTCGCCCATCCATTTAAGGTTGTAGCCTTCAGGCAATTTAATTTTGTCAATCTTTTCGGCAATTGACTGACGAGCCTTTTCAGTTTCTATGCCGGGTGCAGGTGAGCACATCACCGTTTGCGCGCGTTGTCCGTTGTAACGCGGCACCACGGGGTCTTCCCATTGCACATCGACACCTTTGCTTACTTGCTTCAACGGTGTTGTTTGCATAGCCGACTCTATCAGTTCGGCACGGTCGATATTTCCCGTCTTCAACTTGTACAGCGTTTCCTCGCTGACAAGGCCTCCGATGTTGGGAATCGTGGAGAACAGCGGCACATTCTCAATATTGTCTACATTGGCACCGTCGGCTTCAGCGCACTTCAGATATATTGTATTCTTGTGCACACCCTCATAGAAATTCCCGATGGGAATACCTCCAGTTGCGGTCAAAAGCGATACGGATATATCCTGGCGGCTGAGGCCCGAGCGACGAGCCGACGTTTGGTCATAGTTAACTTCGAGTACGGGCATCGACGGTTCCCAGTCGGTCGTTACAAGGCATACCTCCGGCGACGCTTCCATCACTGCTTTTGCTGAATCCGCCAGGGCGTGTAATACAGCCGGATCAGGCCCGGTAAACAGTGCCTCAATCGGGTACTTCTTATACATAATGTTGTATTGCTTCAACTTTACGTAAGCATCGGGGTATCGGCTCAGCAACTCTTTCTGAATATTATCAATGTTTGCTTTCAATGCCTTTGGTGATTCGAAGTCAATGATGAGTTCGCCGTATGACAGCGATGGGGTGGCTATACTGCGCACAAGATTATATCGTGCCGGAGTTCCGCCGATAGAAGTCGTTACATTCTTTATTTCGGGGCGAGTCATCAGATATGTTCTGATTTCTTCCAGATCTTTTGCAACCTGAGTGGAGTTTGTGCCTTCGGGCAACTTGTACTCCATATACAGTTGATCGTATTCCATATCGGGGAAGAAGCCCTGACGCATAAAGCCATAGCCGTATGCACTTAAAACCACGAGGCCGATTGCCACTGCGACCGAAGCAAGTTTGTGTCGCAAACCGAAATTGAGCGCCGCACGCAGCCACTTATAGACTTTGCCATCGTAGAGTGACGTATTGTTGTCGCTTGTATTCGGAGATTTCAACATACTGTTTGCCATCAACGGCACGTGTACAAGCGCGAGAACCCAACTCAACAGCAACGATACAGCCAACACGATGAAGAGGTCGCGAATGTAAACACCGGCCGTATCCGGCGACAGGAATACCGGCAGGAACGCAAGTATTGCGATCAATGTCGCACCAAGCAATGGCATTGCAGTCTTGCGGCCGATAGATGTCATTGCCTCCATGCGCGGTTTGCCGCGCTTCAAGTCAACCAATATGCCGTCTATAATCACTATGGCATTATCGACGAGCATACCCATTGCAAGAATGAACGATGCAAGTGATACACGCTGCATAGAGCCGTCGGCCATACCGAGCATAAGGAACGTGCCGATGACTATCACTATGAGGCTCAGTCCGATAATCAAGCCGCTACGGAATCCCATAGCAATCATCAGTATGGCGACAACTATGATTACCGATTCGATAAGGTTGACGAAGAATGTCGTCAATGCCGATGTAACACGCTCCGGTTGATAGAACACTCTGTGATACTCTACTCCGGCGGGCAAATGATCATGTTTAATCTCGGCAAGTCGCTTTTCAACAGCTGCGCCAACTTTGACGATGTCCGATCCTGATGCTCCGGCAACCGCTATACCGAGCGCTTGCTCGCCATTATATGATATGCTGTTGCGCACAGGCGTCGCATAGCCTTCTTCGACATTGGCGATGTCGCCCAATTGCAGTTGATCGTCTTCGTGACCCTGAATAATCATACTGCGTATTTGTTCCACCTCGCGGAACTTGTCACTTACGGTGACTCTTACACGCCTTGTCCCGTTGTCATAATAGCCTGAATAGTAAATTCCGTTCTGACCTTTCAATGTGGACAACACCTCGGCAGGTGATACGCCGAGAGTTGCCATTCGCTCGGGAAGCATTTCGATATTGATGCATTCCTCGCGTTCACCGTATATTGTGACACGGCCTACATCATCGATGTCGGTCAATTCTCGTTGAATCATACGGGCGTAGTCCGACAATTCTCTTTCGCTCAGACCGTCGCCCGTGATGGTGTATAACATACCGTACACCAGACCGAAGTCGTCTTGAACTGTCACAGACGTTCCGTCGGGCAGACCCTTGCTCGTATCTGAAACCTTGCGGCGAAGCATATCCCAACACTGCTCGATGTCCTCGTCGGGAGTGGTTCGCTTCATCTCGACTTGTATTATGGCCAAATCGTTGTACGACCAACTGCTTACGTAATCCACTTCGCTGATAGCTCGAATATTTTTTTCAAGCGGCTCGGTGACTTCCATTTCCATCTCGTGAGCCGAAGCTCCGGGACGAGTGGCCACTACCATTGCCATCTTTACCTTTATCTCGGGGTCTTCGAGCTTACTCATATCGTATGCCGAATATACACCCCCGGCAAGCAGTACGACAATAAGGAAATATACAAGCTTCTTATTGTCAAATGCCCATTTACCCAAGTCAATCATAACAGACCTCCGACGTTAGTTGCTGATGCCTCTTCCACAGGCTCTACCTGCTGATTATTTTTAAGTTTATGAACGCCGGCTGTGACTATCATATCGCCTGCCGACAGACCGGATGAAATGATTGCCGTGCCGTCGGTGTGCAGACGTTCTACTACTACTTCTCGTTGTTCGATAGATTTCGCTTCCGCATTGTAAATCCAAACAGCGCTCTTGTCGCCTGTGTTGAATAATGCGGATGCCGGAATCTGAGTTTTGACTGCGCCATTTCCGGTGTATGCCACCGACACCATAGTACTCATACCCGGAGTCGGCTGCGGTGTCACATTGCGCGGAACTGAAAGTCGCATCGTGTACAGTTGGTTCGCATTGGCTTTGGGAGCTACGCTGATCAGTTGCAGCGGAACGGTTTCGCCTTGAATGAAGTCGAATGAGGCGCTGAACGAAGTCATCTTGTTGCGCTCTACGTAAGCCGACGACGGTATATTGA